>NZ_JANEWI010000011.1:0-118870 GCF_028069775.1 Citrobacter sp. Igbk 17
GTGCTACCGTTCGACTTGCATGTGTTAGGCCTGCCGCCAGCGTTCAATCTGAGCCATGATCAAACTCTTCAATTTAAGTTTGATGCTCGTGAATTAAACTTCGTAATGAATTACGTATGTTCACTCAAGAGACTTGGTATTCATTTTTCGTCTTGCGACGTTAAGAATCCGTATCTTCGAGTGCCCACACAGATTGTCTGATAAATTGTTAAAGAGCAGTTGCGACGCGCTTTAGCGCTCTGTCGCGAGGTCCCGTATATTACGTTTTCCTCATTCAGAGTCAAGCATTTATTTTTGCTTTTCTCTACGAGATCCTCAGTGGAACCCCGCTGACCCGGCGGCGTGTAATCCGTTGTTCCGTGTCAGTGGAGGCGCATTATAGGGAGTTATTTCAGGCTGACAAGGGGAAATTTAAAATAATTTTCCGAGTGCGTACTTTTTCACCAAAACAGACTAAATCGCCAGTTTTTCGAGCGTTTTGAAGCCATAGCGCTGCAACACTGGCAATAATTGTTCAGCCTCTGTTGTCATTGCCATGCAGAATGCCACATTCTCATCGGCTGATTTTGCATCTGGCGCTTCGTGTTCCAATAGCCAGGCCGTTCGACGCGCAATCGCTGCACCGGAATCCACCAGTCGCGTCCCTTCCGGGAGGACTTGCAATAACTCTTCCTGTAATAGAGGGAAATGGGTGCATCCAAGGACCACCGTATCAGGGGGTTCCGACATCCGCAGCCACGGTCGCAGAATACGACGCAGCTCTTCCAGCGAGACGGGTTCTCCGTGCAGCTTCGCTTCTGCCAGTTCCACCAGCTCAGCGGATCCCAACATCGCTATCTGACACTCGTTAGCAAAGCGCGCAATCAATTCGTGTGTGTACGAGCGTTTCACCGTCGCGCGCGTCGCCAGTAGCCCGACAATACCATTCGCCGTGAGCCGCGCCGCGGGTTTAATCGCAGGCACCACACCGACAACCGGAAAAGCGAACTTTTCACGTAATGCCGGGAGTGACACCGTGCTGGCGGTATTGCATGCGATAACCGCAAGTGCGAGGGGATAGCGTTGCTGAACTGCCGTCACAATCTCAACAACACGCTCAACGATAAACTCTTCGCTTTTCTCACCATAAGGAAAAGCGACGTTATCGAAAGCATATATATAGTGGAGATCCGGCAGGAGATTCCGGATCTCATTGTAGACCGACAACCCACCGACGCCGGAATCAAACACCAGCACGGTAGGACGTGAATCAGAAGGTGTAGCTGCCAGACAAGGTGTATTCCCGTCCTGCAGTTGGGTAGCCATAAACTGTCTCGTAATCTTTATCGAACAGGTTGGCGATTTTACCACGAACTGTCAGCTGTGAGGTGATCGGATATGACACTGCCAGATCCCACAAACTCACACCACCCAATTTTACCGGTTGATAAGTAACGTAGTCCGTATCGTATCGCGTCCCCAGATATTGATATGTCAGGCCCCAGTCAAAATCATAGACCTGCCAGTCGAGTTGGTATTTCACCTGCTGTTTAGAACGACGAGCCAGTGGCTCGTTGGTAATCGCATTACGCGAATCTACGTAGTCGTAGCTAAGCGTATGCGCCAACGGCCCGGTGTCGAAGTTTGCAGTCGCTTCGATACCTTTAATACGCGCTTTGCCTTCGTTGTAGTACTTCTGAGTGTGGGTGTTGTAGTCGATCATGTCATCGATATCGTTGCGATACCCTGACACGCGCCAGTTAACACCTGATGTTAACCCTTCAAACGCCCCTTCCCACTGCTTACTCTCTTCGGGGTCAAGGTTTGCATTGCCGTAATAGCCATGCAACTGCCCCAGATTTGGCGCTTTGTAAGATGTGCCATAGGAGGCAATGAAACGATAGCCTTCGATAAACTCCCATCCAGCACTGGTTTGCCATGTACCATGGCGACCAAACTCGGAGTTATCATCACTACGTGCCGCACCTTCGAAGGTGAAGTCACCAAGCTGCTGCAATCCCGTCAAATAGAGGCCAGTATTACGTTGGTCGTAACCGTCCGTAACATACCCAGTGCCAGGCTCCGTGGTTTGCTTTTGCCAGTCCACGCCTGCACCAATGTTACCGTGGCCAACAACTATGCTGTTTGACCACTGAACATTATATTGCTTCATATCATCCAGCGTGGCCGAGGAATCATAGCGGCCATAGTTCGGATCATAGTTGTAGTCTTTACTGTGGCTGTAGCTCGAAACCAGTTGTGACTGAATAAGCTCGCCATTAAAACGTAACCCAGCGTCCCAGCTCTGGCTATAAAGCTGTCGGGTATCAAGTAGTGCAGAGCCAGGAGAATAATACGAGTCATAATCTGTGCGGTTATCATAACCATAACCACGAACGAACCCGCTCCATGTCTCGGAGAAGTTGTGCTCCAGTGCGCCATACAGCGTCTTGCTTAAGAAACCGTCTTTATCCGGTTGAGCCTGTGCACCAGTGCTACCGTAGGCCACGACATCGAAGCCTTTGGTGTAGGCATAATCGCCCATCAACGTGACACGCGTATTTTCGCCAAGCTGTTGCTGGGTTGAGATATCGTAATTCTGATACCCATTGCTTCCCACGCCGGCGGTCAGTTCCGTCCCTGGTTTTTCGCGCGTAGTAATGATATTCACCACACCGCCAATCGCATCCGAACCATATATAGCGGAACGCGGCCCGCGGATATACTCAATACGTTGCACCAGCGATACCGGGAACTGGCTAAGATCGGCTGAGCCGCTAACTCCCGCTAAATTAAGACGCACACCATCTATCAACACCAGAACATGGCTGGCGTTAGTGCCGCGAATAAAAATAGACGAGTTTTGCCCCATACCGCCGCTTTGCGCGATATCAACACCAGGCAAACGACGTAGTACATCGTTTACCGAGGTAGATTGCCAGCGATCAATGTCCTGACGTGTAACGACGGTGATGGGTGCAAGTACTGCGCTTAGGGGCTGCTGAAAACGGTTGGCAGTGACGACGAGAGTATCTGGGCTAGCATCCTGCGCCCAACCAGAAGATGCCGCGACGGAAAGCGCCGTCAACAGCAACGATTTTTTAATCATTGTAAAGCATCCACAATATAAGAAGGATGCCGCAGGTCCACCGATAGTACGCGATAGTGAAAACCAGATGCGACGTTAGCCGGCAGGTCTTCGGGCTTGGAAGGTTATTCAGGATACCGAATAAAAAGAAATGAAGACTTCCCACCCACAGGCAGTGTCTGCTTTACGCTCTCATTTCACCTTTCCTTACCGCTGCGCGTCAGCTCCAGATTCACACTGGATTCCCTTTTAACTCACAGGACCGGAAAACGGATGCTACAGTTTGTTACAACCTACTGTCCAGACCGGATATCACAATATCGGAAATCATCAATAACTGGACATCTGATGAGCAATCCCTACAATCCCCGCGTACTTTTATTTTTCAGGACGCATCATGACCCCCGAACACCTTCCGACAGAACAGTACGACGCACAGTTAGCTGAAAAAGTGGTGCGTCTGCAGAGCTTAATGACGCCATTTTATGCACAGGCTCCGGAAGTGTTCCGCTCACCGGTTAGCCATTACCGTATGCGTGCCGAGTTCCGTCTGTGGCATGACGGGGATGACCTGTACCACATCATGTTCGACAGCCAAACGAAAAAACGTATTCGCGTCGACAGCTTTCCGGCGGCCAGCGAGCTTATCAATACGCTGATGGCGGCAATGATTGAAGGTGTACGCAACAACCACATCCTGCGTCACAAACTGTTCCAGATTGATTACCTCACCACCCTGAGCGGTCAGGCGGTGGTATCCATGCTGTACCATAAAAAACTGGATAATGAGTGGCGCCAGGAAGCCGAAGTGCTGCGGGATGCGCTGCGGGCGCAAAACCTGAATGTGCACCTGATCGGCCGGGCGACCAAAACTAAAATCGAGTTGGATCAGGATTATATCGACGAACGTTTACCGGTCGCGGGCAAAGAGATTATCTACCGCCAGGTTGAGAACAGTTTCACGCAACCGAATGCTGCAATGAACATTCAGATGCTGGAATGGGCGATTGATGTCACCAAAGATTCAAAGGGCGATCTGCTGGAGCTGTACTGCGGTAATGGCAACTTTTCATTAGCGCTGGCACAGAACTTCAACCGCGTACTGGCCACCGAAATCGCCAAGCCGTCCGTTGCTGCAGCCCAGTACAACATCGCCGCTAACCATATTGATAATGTACAAATTATCCGTATGGCAGCCGAAGAGTTTACGCAGGCAATGAACGGTGTTCGCGAATTCAACCGGTTGCAGGGGATTGATCTGAAGAGTTATCAGTGCGAGACCATTTTCGTTGACCCACCGCGCAGCGGTCTGGACAGCGAAACGGAAAAAATGGTGCAGGCGTATCCGCGTATTCTGTACATCTCCTGCAACCCGGAGACACTGTGTAAGAACCTGGAAACATTAAGCCAGACGCACAATGTTTCACGTCTGGCGCTGTTCGATCAGTTCCCGTATACGCACCATATGGAGTGCGGCGTACTGTTAACGAAGAAGTAAGACTGAACGGAGGCCGGATAAGCACTTCCGGTTCAGATTGCCGGATGGCGGCTTTGCCTTATCCGGCCTACAGCTATAACTGTTACTCCGCGATTTCCTGCTTACGGTTACGCACTTTAAAGCCGATCCAGAACACCAGAATCACCGACAGTACCGCCGGGAAGAAGTTAGAGCCAATATCCGGATATTCAGCACGTACAACGGTGCTGTACAGCAGAACACCGAGAATAAAACAGGCTGCAGCCAGGCCCGGTAACCCCACAGGCATGGTGCGATTCTGGTAACGTTGATGCAGACAGTAAACCGTCAACACCAGCGAAATAATCGGGAATACAGAGAATGGCACAATGGAGCTAAACAGCGCCGCGAATGTGCCATTGATCGATAAGCCAGCAACCAGCGCCAGCAGCAGCGTACCTTTATCTTGACCTGACTGTTTCATTGCTCGTCCTTCTCGTTACTCGGAGTGGTGCGTCATCTTCTCTTGTTCACGGCGGTACCAGTAAAATGCGCCTTTGGCGATCATGCGCAGTTGCAATACCAGCCGCTCTTCCAACTGCCGACGCTGTTCAGCGCCAACATCCAGTGCTTCTGCCCCGGCACTGAACACAATCGTTACCATGGCTTCGGCTTGCGCTTCAGTAAACGCGCGAGGCATATGGTTTTCGAGTTCAAGATAGTCCGCAAGTTCCGCAATGAAGTGCTGAATTTCACGCGCAACCGCTGCACGAAACGCTGCGGAGGTGCCCGAACGCTCGCGCAATAATAAACGGAAGGCGTTGGGATTGTTGCCGATGAACTCCATAAATGTTGAGACCGAGGTACGGATCACACTACCGCCTTTGGCGATACGCTGACGAGCCTGACGCATCAACTGGCGCAGCATCAGACCGCTCTCATCCACCATCGTCAGGCCGAGCTCATCCACATCGCGGAAATGGCGATAAAACGAGGTTGGCGCAATGCCCGCTTCACGAGCAACTTCTCGTAAACTTAGGCTGGCAAAACTACGCTCAGCGCTGAGTTGACTAAATGCGGCTTCTACCAGCGAACGCCGGGTTTTCTCTTTTTGTTGCGCTCTAACGCCCATCACGATGTCTGAATCCTTCCACATACCTTGCTGGCACTATACCAGAGATTAGGCGGTTGGCATGGCTTTGTGAATGATTGTTTACGCGCAGTTTGTGCTTCGACTTCGCAAAAAAGCACAACGATAATTGGGTTATCCCAACAACGATGTTACTATTCTGTTGCTTTTATGTATAAGAACAGGTAAGCCTGACCATGTCACATTCCTACGATTACGATGCAATAGTAATAGGTTCCGGTCCCGGCGGCGAAGGCGCTGCGATGGGTCTGGTTAAGCAAGGAGCGCGCGTCGCGGTTATTGAGCGCTATCATAACGTCGGCGGAGGCTGTACCCATTGGGGCACCATCCCGTCGAAAGCGCTCCGCCACGCAGTCAGCCGTATTATCGAATTCAATCAGAACCCACTTTACAGCGACCATTCCCGACTCCTTCGTTCTTCTTTCGCCGATATTCTCAACCATGCTGATAACGTAATTAATCAGCAAACGCGTATGCGGCAAGGTTTTTACGAGCGCAACCACTGTGAAATTCTGCAGGGAAATGCCCGTTTCGTCGACGAACATACCCTTGCTCTGGAATGTCACGACGGTACAGTGGAAACACTCACCGCAGATAAGTTTGTTATTGCCTGCGGCTCACGCCCTTATCACCCAACTGACGTCGATTTTTCGCACCCACGCGTTTACGACAGCGATTCTATCCTCAGCCTGCATCACGAACCTCGCCATGTTCTGATTTATGGCGCAGGTGTGATTGGCTGCGAATATGCGTCGATCTTCCGAGGGATGGACGTAAAAGTTGATTTAATCAACACCCGCGATCGTCTGCTGGCATTCCTCGATCAAGAGATGTCCGATTCACTCTCATACCACTTCTGGAACAGCGGCGTGGTCATTCGCCACAACGAAGAGTATGAGCGGATTGAAGGCTGTGATGACGGCGTCATCATGCACCTGAAATCCGGTAAAAAGCTGAAAGCAGACTGTCTGCTGTACGCCAATGGTCGCACCGGTAATACCGATTCGCTGGCACTGGAAAATATTGGTCTGAAAACGGACAGTCGCGGACAGCTAAAAGTGAATAGCATGTATCAGACCGCACTGCCGCATGTGTATGCCGTTGGCGATGTGATCGGTTACCCAAGCCTGGCATCTGCAGCCTACGATCAGGGACGTATCGCCGCTCAGGCACTGGTCAAAGGCGAAGCCACCGCACATCTGATCGAAGATATTCCCACCGGGATTTATACCATTCCTGAAATCAGCTCCGTCGGTAAAACCGAACAGCAGCTAACGGCAATGAAAGTCCCATACGAAGTCGGTCGCGCCCAGTTTAAACATCTGGCACGAGCGCAAATCGTCGGAATGAGTGTCGGTACGCTGAAGATTTTGTTCCATCGCGAGACCAAAGAGATTTTGGGGATCCATTGCTTTGGGGAACGCGCAGCCGAAATTATTCATATCGGTCAGGCGATCATGGAGCAAAAAGGTGGTGGTAACACCATCGAGTACTTCGTTAACACCACCTTTAACTACCCAACCATGGCAGAAGCCTATCGGGTAGCCGCGCTAAACGGCTTAAACCGCCTGTTTTAACGCTTTGTCGAAATGGCCATCCATTGCCCCACGGATGGCCTCTGCCAGCTGTTCATAACGGCTGCGTAACGGCGATCCCGGACGATAGACGAGACCAATAGTACGGCGCGGTTCTGGCTTAATGCACGGCAGATAGACCACACCATCACGCTTACGCTCTGGCGGAACGGCCAGTGCAGGCAGCAAAGTAATGCCACTCCCTGCCGCAACCATATTGCGCAGCGTTTCCAGACTGGTTGCCCGGAAATGGGTGTCTTCATCGGCACCGGCTTCAAAGCAGAAGCCCATCGCCTGATCGCGCAGACAGTGCCCATCTTCCAGCATCAGCAGTTTTTCACCGGCTAAATCTGACATCGGCACACAGTCGCGGTTTGCCCATGGGTGATCTTCATAGATCGCCAGCATCATAGGCTCATCAAACAGCGGCACTTCAATGAACGCCTCACTTTCCTTGACCAACGCCAGGATCACGCAGTCGAGCTTACCGCTATCCAGTTGCGCCAACAGTTGATGCGTCTGCGCTTCATGCAGATACATTTCCAGTTTCGGGAAGGTCTGGTGCAACATAGGGATAATATGCGGCAACAGGTATGGCCCCACCGTTGGGATCAAACCAATGTGCAGCGGGCCAGACATTGTCTCGCCTTGTTGGCTTGCCATTTCCTTGAGCACTTTGACCTCGCGCAGCACGGTACGCGCCTGATCCACCAGCAGTAAACCTGCCTGAGTGAACAGCACTTTACGACTCGTACGCTCCAGCAGCATAACGCCAAGCTCATCTTCCAGTTTGCGGATTTGCCCGCTAAGCGTTGGCTGGCTGACGTGGCAGGAATCCGCCGCTCGCCGGAAGTGACGATGCTCGGCTAGCGCCACCAGGTATTCAAGATCACGAATATTCATTATTCATCCTCCATCGCCACGATAGTTCATGGCGATAGGTAGCATAGCAACGAACGATTATCCCTATCAAGCTTTCTGTTTAATAATGCACCACAGAAACGGAACGGTACCCTTTAACCCTTGAAGCACCTGTCCGTTCTCATACTCGAAATAACTAAAGCCAACGTGAACTTTTGCGGACCTCTGGTCCGCATTTTTTTTGCATAAAAAAGCCCGGCTTAATGCCAGGCTCTGATAACTTTTTACCTGATGGCGCTACGCTTATCAGGCAGAACGGCGCACAGTGCCGGATGGCGGCTTCGCCTTATCCGGCCTACAGACGTGCCTTCGCATCGTCGATTGCCTGCGCAACCTGCTGCGGTGATACGCCACCTTTCGCTGCACGTTTGTCCAGACAGGATTGCAGGGAAAGTATCGGATAGACATCATCGCCAATGACGCTGCTGAACTTTTGCAAGTCGGCCAGCGACAATGCTTCCAGCGGTTTACCCTGACGAATCGCCTCAACCACCGTCTCACCTACGATATGGTGTGCTTCGCGGAACGGAACACCTTTGGCAACCAGATAATCCGCCAATTCAGTGGCGTTGGCATAACCCTGCTGCGCCGCTTCCTGACAACGAGGACGTTTCACCTGAATGCCGTCCAGCACCAGTGCGGCCATGTGTAAACAGTCCAGCCAGGTATCGAGTGCATCGAACAGGCCTTCTTTGTCTTCCTGCATATCTTTGTTATACGCCAGCGGCAGACCTTTCAGTGTCATCATCATACCGGTCAGCGCACCTTGTACACGGCCACATTTGCCACGGATCAGCTCTAATGCATCCGGGTTTTTCTTCTGTGGCATCAGGGATGAACCTGAGGTCACACGATCGGATAACTCCACAAAGCCTGCTTCGCCAGTGTTAAAGAAAATCAGATCTTCAGCAAAGCGCGACAGATGCACCATGCCGATAGAGGCATCAGAGAGCAACTCCAGGACATGGTCACGATCAGAAACGCTGTCCAGGCTGTTGCGGGTTGCCGAGGAAAAACCCAACCAGCCAGCCAGTTGCACACGATCGATTTCGTAGGCGGTACCCGCCAGTGCACCACAACCTAACGGGCTAACGTCCAGACGCTTAAGCGCATCCTGCAGACGGCTCTCATCACGCGCCAGCATTTCGACATATGCCAGACACCAGTGCGCAAACGTCACCGGCTGTGCACGCTGCAAGTGGGTGTAACCCGGCATAACCGCGTCCTGATTATTTTGCGCGGTGTCGACTAACGCGCTTTGCAACTGACGATTCGCAGACAACAGTTCCATGACCGTGTCTTTGCACCACAGTTTAAGGTCAGTTGCGACCTGGTCATTACGGCTACGCCCGGTGTGCAGTTTTTTACCTAACTGCCCGACTTTATCAATCAGCTTGCCTTCCACCCAGCTGTGAATATCTTCCGCATCACTTTGCAGGATCTGCTGCGGGTCCAGGCGTACCTCTTCCAGCAGATTATTCAGCGCGTCTTCCAGCTGTAGTTGTTCATCTGCAGTCAGTACGCCGACGGTTACCAGCGCTTTGGACCAGGCCACAGAGCCGACAATATCCTGCTCTGCCAGGCGGTAGTCAAAACGCAACGAGTCGTTGAACTGTTTGAACCGCTGATCTGCTGCCTGTGTAAAACGCCCACCCCAAAGTGCCATAACGAATTTCCTTAATATGATATTTTTGCCCGATGGCGCTGCGCTTACCGGGCCTACAAAACCCATGTCGGCCGGATAAGGCGAAGCCGCCATCCGGCACATTAATAGTTAAGCCAGAATACGCGTACCAATCGGCGTGCCGTTAAACAGCGCCGGGAGTTGCTCAGCATGACGCCAGGAAGCGATATCTACCGGGCGGCCCAGCGTACGCGCAGCATCCAGCGCCGCATTGACCTTCACGATCATGCCATCGGTAATAATGCCCTGCTCAATCAACTGTTCCGCTTTCGTCGCGGTCATTTCGGCAATACGCTGGCCTTTACCATCCAGAATACCGCTCACATCGGAGAGCAGGATCAGATCAGCCCCCAGCGTTGCCGCCAGCGCCGTCGCCGCCTGATCGGCATTGACATTCATCAACAGCCCATCCTCAGTAACGCCAATGGAACTCACTACCGGCAGAAAGCCCCCTTCCAGCAGCGTGTTAATCAGCTTAGGCGAACCCGGCTGCGCCAGTCCAACGTGACCTAACTCTTTATCGAGTGGCGTCACTTTTACACTGTCGCCATCGCCAAGATACAGACCCACAGAGGCAATTTGATGTTTTTTCGCCCAGGCCAGTAAGGTTTTATTCGCGGTCCCCGCCAGCGCCCCGGTGATGATGTCGATTTGATCGGCTGGCGTAACACGCAGGCCATTTTTCTTTTTCACCGGCAAATTAAGTTGTTTCATCAGCTCGTCGACGACACAGCCACCACCGTGCACAATGACCAGCGGACGCTGATGCGACTCGCGATAATTTACCAGCGCGGTAAACAGACGCTCCAGCGCCTCTTCGCTATCCAGTAACACGCCGCCCAGCTTGATAATTAATGGATTCATCATTGCACCCTTAAATAAGAGACTGCGTCTCAGCAAAGCCGAAACGGATATTTGCGCACTGCATGGCCTGTGCCGCCGCGCCCTTCAATAAGTTATCTTCAGTCGCTACCACAATCAGATGTTCGCCCTGCACAGCAAATCCGATATCACAGAACGGTAAGCCAACCACATTTTTCAGTGCCGGAACGCCTTTTTCATACAGGCGCACCAACGGTTTATCGCTGTATGCCTGTTGCAGCGTCTGCGCGACCTGAGCCTGAGTGACACCCGAATTCAGACGGCAGGTAATAGTTTCCAGGATCCCACGCGGGAAATTACCCAGATGTGGAGTGAAGATCACCTCCGTACCCAGGTGAGTAGCGATTTCCGGCTGATGGCGATGAGTAAACACGCCATACGGTTGCAGGCTCACTTCACAAAAGCTGTTCGAAATAGCGGCCTTACGGCCCGCACCGCTCACCCCACTGGTGGCGTTAATCACCGGCCACTGAGTAAGGTCCAGTAGCCCGGCATCAATAAGTGGTTTCAGCGACAATTGTGCCGCCGTCGGGTAACAACCCGGAACAGCAATCAAATTCGCGTCTTTCAGTCTGTCTACGCTCCACTCAGCCAGACCGTATACCGCCTGTTCCAGCAGTTCAGGATGCTGATGGGTAAAGCCATAGTATTGCTCATAGAATGCGCCGTCGTTTACGCGAAACGCACCCGAGAGGTCAAACACCACACAACCGGCACGCAGAAACTGCGGAGCCAGATCATGACTGACCTCATGAGCCGTCGCGAGGAACACAACGTCCACCCCTGCGCTAAACTCGCTGATATCGGACATTGGCTGTAACGGCAAATCGACAATGCCTTTTAGCTGCGGATGTAAATCGGAGATTAATTTTCCTGCATCATTGCTTTGCGCTGAGACGGTCAAAGCGGTTATGGTCATATCAGGATGGCGATTTACATAGGTCACAAGCTCTGCGCCAGCGTAGCCACTCGCGCCCACAATCAGCGTATTCAACATCGGAGCTGTTCACCTTCTTAGATTCGGTTGCCAGGTATAAGCCTTTATCACCTCACCTTACACTTGGTGGGTTTTATTACGCTCAATGTTATTGTATTTTTATTCATAAATACTGCATGAATATTGATACTATCATGACCCGAGGTGTGTCAACAATGAAAAACAATTTACCGCCATTTATCGAGATTTACCGCGCTCTGATTGCCACACCGTCGATTAGCGCAACCGAAGAAGCGCTCGATCAAAGCAATGCAGGTTTAATCACTCTGCTGGCGGACTGGTTCAGAGATTTAGGTTTCAATGTTGAGGTTCAGCCTGTTCCTGGTACGCGCAATAAATTCAACATGCTGGCGAGTGTCGGGCACGGTGCCGGCGGTCTGTTGTTGGCAGGCCATACCGATACCGTACCTTTTGACGATGGGCGTTGGACGCGCGATCCCTTCACCCTCACCGAGCACGACAATAAGCTCTACGGTCTGGGCACCGCGGATATGAAAGGCTTTTTCGCCTTTATTCTCGATGCACTGCGCGGTGTGGATGTCACGAAACTGAAAAAGCCGCTCTACATTCTGGCCACCGCTGATGAAGAGACCAGCATGGCCGGCGCTCGTTACTTTTCTGAAACGACTTCGCTCCGCCCGGACTGCGCAATCATTGGTGAACCGACATCTCTGCAGCCCGTTCGCGCGCACAAAGGTCATATCTCTAACGCCATTCGAATTTTGGGTCAGTCGGGTCACTCAAGCGATCCGGCACGCGGCGTGAATGCGATTGAACTGATGCATGATGCTATCGGCCATATCATGAAGCTGCGCGATGGCCTGAAAGAACGCTATCACCATGACGCTTTTACCGTGCCGTACCCCACGTTAAATCTGGGCCATATTCATGGCGGCGATGCAGCTAACCGTATCTGCGCCTGCTGCGAACTGCATATGGATATTCGTCCACTACCCGGTATGACGCTTAACGATCTGAATGGGCTACTTAACGATGCGCTGGCCCCGGTCAGTGAGCGTTGGCCGGGTCGCCTGACGGTATCGGAACTGCATCCGCCCATTCCTGGCTATGAGTGTCCGCCGGACCATCAACTGGTCGAGGTGGTTGAGAAACTGCTGGGCGCACAGACTGAAGTGGTGAACTACTGCACCGAAGCGCCATTTATCCAGACGCTGTGTCCGACGCTGGTATTGGGTCCCGGTTCTATTAATCAGGCACATCAGCCGGATGAATATCTGGAAACACGCTTTATTAAGCCAACCCGCGAATTAATCACCCAGGTTGTGCACCATTTCTGCTGGCACTAATGAAACTTGCCCGGTGGCGCTACGCTTACCGGGCCTACCCCGTCTAGTAGGCCGGATAAGCGCAGCGCCATCCGGCATCTCTATGTCACATGTTCATAAGCTTTTCTTATTTGGCACGATGTGAATTAACTTTAATAAATTGCCGCGATTTATTGGTTTGCTGAAGCGATTTCGCAGCAATTGACGTCACGAGTTTTACGTGGCTTTATAAAAGACGGCGAAAAAATTAAGTCCGAGAGATTTCGAGCGCAGCCAACAACGCTGTGGCGCGAAGGATACAGGACACATAAATTAAAGATGGGGTGTCTGGGTTAATATGAACGAACAATATTCCGCGTTGCGTAGTAATGTCAGTATGCTCGGCAAAGTGCTGGGAGAGACCATCAAGGATGCGCTGGGAGAGAACATTCTTGATCGCGTAGAAACAATCCGTAAGCTGTCCAAATCATCTCGCGCTGGCAATGAAGTTAATCGCCAGGAACTGCTCACCACACTGCAAAATCTGTCTAACGACGAGCTGCTGCCCGTTGCCCGCGCATTTAGCCAGTTCCTGAATCTGGCCAATACCGCCGAGCAGTACCACAGCATTTCGCCAAAAGGCGAAGCTGCCAGCAACCCGGAAGTGATTGCTCGTACTTTGCGTAAACTGAAAGACCAGCCCAACCTCGATGAAGCCACCATCAAGAACGCCGTGGAATCGCTGTCTCTGGAGCTGGTACTGACCGCACACCCAACCGAAATCACCCGCCGCACCTTGATTCATAAAATGGGTGAAGTAAACGCATGCCTCAAACAGCTTGATAACAAAGATATCGTTGATTACGAACGCAATCAGCTGATGCGTCGTCTGCGCCAGTTGATTGCTCAGTCCTGGCATACGGATGAAATCCGTAAGCTACGACCAAGCCCGGTTGATGAAGCCAAATGGGGCTTCGCAGTGGTTGAAAACAGCCTGTGGGAAGGCGTACCTAACTACCTGCGCGAGCTAAATGAACAGTTGGAAGAACATCTGGGCTATAAGCTACCTGTTGATTTTGTTCCGGTGCGTTTTACCTCCTGGATGGGCGGCGACCGTGATGGTAACCCGAATGTCACTGCAGATATCACCCGCCATGTGCTGCTGCTTAGTCGTTGGAAAGCCACTGACCTGTTCCTGAAGGACATCCAGTTCCTGATTTCTGAGCTGTCGATGGTTGAAGCCACGCCGGAACTGATGGCGCTGGTCGGGGAAGAAGGTGCGGCAGAACCTTACCGCTATCTGATGAAAATGCTGCGTTCGCGTCTGATGGCAACTCAGGCCTGGCTGGAAGCGCGTCTGAAAGGCGAAAAACTGCCAAAACCTGCTGGTCTGCTAACCCAAAACGAACAGCTTTGGGAGCCGCTGTACGCGTGTTACCAGTCTCTGCAGGCCTGTGGTATGGGTATCATCGCCAATGGTGAGTTGCTCGACACCCTTAGGCGCGTGAAATGTTTCGGCGTACCGCTGGTACGCATTGATATTCGTCAGGAAAGCACTCGTCATACCGAGGCACTGGGCGAATTGACCCGGTATCTGGGCATTGGTGACTACGAAAACTGGTCAGAAGCGGATAAACAAGCCTTCTTGATCCGTGAACTGAACTCCAAGCGCCCGCTTCTGCCACGTAATTGGGAACCCAGCAACGATACCCGTGAAGTGCTCGATACCTGCCGGGTGATTGCCGAAGCGCCTTATGGCTCCATTGCTGCCTATGTAATCTCAATGGCGAAAACACCGTCTGACGTACTGGCCGTGCATTTGCTGCTGAAGGAAGCCGGCATTGGTTTTGCTATGCCAGTCGCACCGCTGTTTGAGACGCTGGACGACCTGAACAACGCCGATGATGTCATGAGCCAGCTACTGAATATCGACTGGTATCGCGGCTTTATTCAGGGCAAACAGATGGTCATGATTGGCTATTCTGACTCAGCAAAAGACGCCGGCGTGATGGCCGCTTCCTGGGCGCAATATCAGGCACAGGACGCGCTGATCAAAACCTGCGAAAAAGCTGGTATTGAACTGACACTGTTCCACGGTCGCGGCGGCTCTATTGGTCGTGGTGGCGCGCCTGCCCATGCGGCGCTGCTCTCTCAACCACCAGGTAGCCTTAAAGGCGGCCTGCGCGTGACAGAACAAGGCGAGATGATCCGCTTCAAATACGGCCTACCGGAAGTCACCATCAGCAGCCTGTCGCTGTACACCGCCGCGATTCTGGAAGCTAACCTGTTACCGCCACCGGAACCAAAAGATGGCTGGCGTCATATCATGGATGAGCTTTCAGATATCTCCTGCGATCTCTATCGTGGGTATGTTCGTGAAAATAAAGACTTTGTACCTTACTTCCGTTCAGCAACACCAGAGCAGGAACTGGGCAAGTTACCGCTCGGCTCACGTCCGGCAAAACGCCGCCCGACCGGTGGCGTAGAGTCTCTGCGTGCTATTCCGTGGATCTTCGCCTGGACGCAGAACCGCCTGATGCTTCCGGCCTGGCTGGGTGCGGGTACGGCACTGCAAAAAGTGGTTGAAGACGGTAAGCAAAGCGAGCTTGAAGCAATGTGCCGTGACTGGCCATTCTTCTCCACGCGTCTTGGCATGCTGGAGATGGTGTTCTCAAAAGCTGACCTGTGGCTGGCAGAGTACTACGATCAGCGTCTGGTCAAAAAAGAGCTTTGGCCATTGGGTGAAGAGCTGCGTCAGCGTCTGGAAGCCGATATCAATGTGGTGTTGGCAATTGCCAATGACTCGCATTTGATGGCCGATCTACCGTGGATTGCCGAGTCTATTCAGTTAAGAAATATTTATACTGACCCACTGAACGTCTTACAGGCCGAATTATTATATCGTTCGCGCCTGGCAGAAGAGCAAGGTCATGCACCAGATCCACGCGTCGAACAGGCGCTAATGGTGACTATTGCTGGCGTTGCTGCCGGTATGCGTAACACCGGCTAATTTTTATGCCTGTCACCCTCGTGCTATTGCGCGAGGGTGATATAAAATACTGCTGTCATAACCACCTCATTTTTAATATATTCCTGTCTGCATTTTATACATCCAATGGATATTTGTTAGCAGAACGCGATTTTCGACTCGCATTGCTTCAGATCCTCTTAAGGTTTAGCCGCTAACGTTGGCGCTACGATTAAAGACAGGCTCACACTATGCAATCCTTACAACTCCAGTCTAAACCCAAATTTAGCTGGAAAGCCCTGGGTTGGGCACTCCTCTATTTTTGGTTCTTCTCTACCTTACTCCAGGCCATTATTTATTTTAGTGGCTATAGCGGAACTAACGGATTACGCGACTCAATACTGTTCAGCTCATTGTGGTTGATTCCGGTATTCTTATTCCCGAACCGTATTCGCATTATCGCCGCCGTTATTGGTGTGGCACTCTGGGCTGCTTCATTGGCCGCGCTGAGTTATTACGTTATTTACGGACAAGAATTCTCACAAAGCGTTCTGTTCGTTATGTTTGAAACCAACGCCAACGAAGCCCGCGAATATCTGAGCCAATATTTCAGTCTCAAGATAGTACTTATCGCACTGGCCTATACAGCAACCGCAATCCTGCTGTGGACGCGTTTACGCCCGGTCCATATTCCGTCGCCATGGCGTTATCTGGTGTCATTTGCGCTGTTGTACGGTTTAATTCTGCACCCAATGACCGTCAATACGTTTATCAAGCATAAGCCTTTTGAGAAAACGCTGGGCGGCCTTGCATCGCGCATGGAGCCTGCCGCGCCATGGCAGTTCATCTCTGGTTATTATCAATACCGTCAACAATTGACCGCATTAAATAGCCTGCTGAATGAGAACAACGCATTGCCACCACTGGCTAACTTTAAAGACAATTCTGGTGATGCGCCGCGTACGCTGGTGCTGGTGATTGGCGAGTCAACTCAACGTGGCCGCATGAGCCTGTACGGCTACCCACGTGAAACCACGCCGGAACTGGATGCGCTGCATAAATCCGATCCAAACTTCACCGTGTTCAATAATGTCGTGACCTCACGTCCTTACACGATTGAAATCCTGCAACAGGCGCTGACCTTCGCAAACGAGAAGAACCCGGATTTATATCTGACGCAGCCGTCGTTGATGAATATGATGAAACAGGCGGGTTATAAAACGTTCTGGATAACCAACCAGCAAACAATGACCGCCCGTAACACCATGCTGACCGTATTTTCCCGGCAGACAGACAAGCAGTTCTATATGAACCAGCAGCGTACCCAAAGTGCGCGTGAATACGACAGCAACGTGCTGGGACCGTTTAAAGAAGTCATGGCCGACCCGGCACCGAAAAAGTTCATCATCGTTCACTTGCTGGGTACGCACATTAAATACAAATTCCGCTACCCGGAAGGCCAGGGTAAGTTTGACGGTAATACCGAGAACGTACCTGCAGGTCTGAGCAGTGATGAACTGGAGTCATATAACGATTATGACAATGCCAACGTCTATAACGACCATATCATTGCCAGCCTGATCAAAGACTACAAAGCAACTGATCCGAACGGCTTCCTGCTCTACTTCTCTGACCATGGTGAAGAAGTGTATGACACGCCGCCACATAAAACGCAGGGCCGTAATGAAGATAGCCCAACGCGCCATATGTATACGGTACCGTTCCTGCTGTGGACGTCTGAAAAATGGCAGGCTGCGCACCCACGCGACTTCTCACAGGACGTTAATCGTAAGTACAGCAGCTCTGAACTTATCCATACCTGGTCAGATTTGGCAGGCTTTACGTACGATGGTTTCGATCCGACCCGTTCTATTACCAGCCCGGAGTTCAAAGAGACGACCCGCTGGATTGGTAATCCGTACAAGAAAAACGCCCTGATCGATTACGACTCCCTGCCTTACGGCGATCAAATCGGGAATCAGTAACGCTCTCTCAGGCCACTCTTTAAGAGTGGCCTTTTTTTATGATGACGGTTACTGTTTCCCTGTCCACGATCTGTCAGGGATTCACATGTATCACAACATCAGCCACCTACTTTCCCGCCTGATTAACGGCCCCTTACCGCTGCACCAGGTTTACTTCGCCAGCAGCAATGCCGTAACGCCAGAACTGGCGTATAAGGTAGATTTTCCACGACTGGAAATCGTGCTGGAGGGGCAACTTTCGGATACGGGTATCGGGAACATACTTGTTCCCGGGGACGTTCTGTACGTCCCCGCAGGAGGCTGGAATCTTCCGCAATGGCAAACGCCCGTCACTATGCTGACGATTCTGTTCGCTAAGCAGCAGTTAATCTTTAGCGTTATGCAATGGGATGGCCGCCAGTTCCAACATCTCGCCAATCAACATGTGGCACGCCGCGGGCCGCGTATCGGCTCCTTCCTGCTACAGGCGCTCAATGAAATACAAATGCAGCCCCAGGAGCAGCAAACCGCGAAATTAATTATTGCCAGCCTGTTCAGCCATTGCCGTGACCTGCTCGGTAGCCAAATCCAGACAGCATCGCGTAGCCAGGCACTTTTCGACGCCATTCGCGACTACATTGACGAACGCTACGCCTCTCCGTTGACCCGCGAATCCGTCGCCCAGGCCTTTTACATCTCACCGAATTATCTTTCGCATCTGTTTCAGAAAACCGGAGCCATTGGTTTTAACGAATATCTTAACCACACCCGACTTGAACAAGCGAAAACGCTATTGAAGGGCTACGATCTGAAAATTAAAGAAGTTGCACACGCCTGCGGGTTCGTCGACAGCAACTACTTCTGTCGCCTGTTTCGCAAAAATACCGAACGCTCACCGTCTGAGTATCGTCGGCAATATCACAGCCAGTTAACGGAAAAAGAGACGTCCCCACATTAAGGTGACGTCGCGACAAAACCCACAGAGGACAAAAAACATATTTACTGGATTTTTGTAATATTAAAAAGAAACGCGTATCCCCGGCCATCAGCATAAACTGACCAACCAAGAACATGTGAAGTATCTCCCACTTTCACCGACACATTACATTTGTCCAGCTTTTGACAGATTTGTCAGATAGCGCAGCATGCCGAAACACTCTTATCCTGAGCACAGCAAAGTATCCCGGTAACGGGCTGCTAACGAGAAATTAAGAGGGTGTTTTATATGGAACTGTACTTGGATACCGCTAACGTCGCGGAAGTTGAACGTCTGGCTCGCATCTTCCCCATCGCCGGGGTCACAACCAACCCCAGTATTGTCGCGGCCAGCAAAGAATCCATCTGGGATGTACTACCACGTCTGCAAAACGCCATCGGCGAAGAGGGCATTTTGTTTGCCCAAACCATGAGCCGGGATGCACAAGGCATGGTGGAAGAAGCCAGACGCCTGAGCAACGCCGTCCCCGGTCTGGTGGTGAAGATTCCCGTCACGGCTGAAGGCCTGGCTGCCATCAAAATACTAAAAACAGAGGGGATCACCACGCTGGGCACCGCGGTATACAGTGCTTCTCAGGGTCTGCTGGCCGCACTGGCTGGGGCAAAATATATCGCACCATACGTCAACCGCATTGATGCTCAGGGTGGTGACGGTATCCGCACAGTACAAGAACTGCAAACGCTGCTGGCGCTGCATGCGCCAAACAGCATGGTGTTGGCAGCCAGTTTTAAGACACCGCGCCAGGCACTGGATTGCTTACTGGCAGGATGTGCCGCAATCACCCTGCCATTAGACGTAGCGCAACAAATGCTCAATACCCCTGCGGTAGAGTCAGCTATAGAGAAGTTTGAGCAGGACTGGAACAACGCATTTGGTCACATCAACCTGTGAGGGAAATAAAGTATGGATCGCATTATTCAATCACCTGGTAAGTACATCCAGGGCGCTGATGTTATTACCCGTCTTGGCAGCTATCTCAAACCACTGGCAGAACGCTGGCTGGTCGTTGGGGACAAGTTTGTCTTAGGATTTGCACAATCGGCACTGGAAAAAAGCTTCCATGACGCCGGTCTGGCACTCGAGATCGTGCCATTTGGTGGTGAATGTTCACAAAACGAAATCGACCGCCTGCGTGGCGTGGCAGAAAAAGCGCAATGCGGTGCAGTGCTCGGTATCGGCGGGGGTAAAACGCTGGATACCGCCAAAGCGCTGGCGCACTTTATGGGTGTACCGGTTGCCATTGCGCCAACCATCGCCTCTACCGATGCGCCATGTAGTGCGCTGTCCGTCATTTACACCGATGCCGGTGAATTCGATCGCTATTTGCTGCTGCCAAACAACCCGGACAGGGTCATTGTTGATACCAAAATTGTCGCGGGTGCGCCTGCGCGGCTGCTGGCAGCAGGTATCGGCGATGCGCTGGCAACCTGGTTTGAAGCACGCGCCTGCTCACGCAGCGGCGCAACGACCATGGCGGGAGGTCAATGCACTCAGGCCGCGCTGGCACTGGCGGAGCTATGTTTCAACACGCTGATTGAAGAAGGCGAAAAAGCGATGCTGGCCGCCGAGCAACATGTGGTAACGCCTGCGCTGGAGCGTGTCATTGAAGCCAATACCTATCTGAGCGGCGTGGGTTTTGAAAGCGGTGGCCTGGCCGCTGCACACGCGATCCATAACGGTCTGACGGCAATCCCGGATGCACATCACTACTACCACGGTGAGAAGGTGGCTTTCGGTACATTGACGCAACTGGTGCTGGAAAACGCGCCGGTAGACGAAATCGAAACCGTGGCTGCACTGTGCCATTCCGTTGGTCTGCCTATTACGCTGGCACAACTGGACATCAAACAGGATGTTCCCGCGAAGATGCGCATTGTGGCAGAAGCGGCTTGTGCCGAAGGCGAGACTATCCATAACATGCCGGGCGGTGCCACACCAGATCAGGTGTACGCTGCGCTGCTGGTGGCCGATCAGTATGGCCAGCGGTATCTGCAAGAGTGGGAATAAGCACACCATAAAAAATCCCCGCAATGGCGGGGATTTTTCTGTCTGGCAGGCCGGATAAACGCAAAGCTTATCCGGCATTTTCGATTACAGCAGATCGAAACGGTCCAGGTTCATCACTTTCACCCATGCCGCGACAAAGTCCTTCACGAACTTCTCGTGGGCATCGCTGCAGGCATAAACTTCTGCCAGCGCACGCAGTACCGAGTTAGAGCCAAACACCAGGTCGGCGCGGGTTGCGGTGTATTTCACTTCACCGTTCAGACGGTCACGACCTTCAAAGACCTCTTTCGATTCGTCAGTCGCTTTCCATTCGTTACGCATATCCAGCAGGTTGACAAAGAAGTCATTGCTGAGCACGCCTGGACGATCGGTAAAGACGCCATGCTGACTACCATCGAAGTTGGCACCCAGGACGCGCATCCCGCCTACCAGCACGGTCATTTCCGGTGCCGTCAGGGTCAACTGCTGCGCTTTATCGATCAGTAATGACTCGGTGGTCGACACGTCAGGACGGGCACGATAGTTACGGAAACCATCTGCAATAGGCTCCAGCAGCTCAAACATCTCGATATCGGTTTGGTCCTGACGCGCATCTACGCGGCCCGGAACAAAAGGTACAGTGATGTTAACACCCGCCGCGCTTGCCGCTTTCTCAACACCTACCACACCGGCCAGCACGATAATGTCAGCCAACGAGGCGGTATGAGCAGATTTATAAATACCTTCCAGCACAGGCAGAACACGTGCCGCAGTCGCATTCACATCCCAGCCGCGTTGTGGTGCCAGCGCCAGGCGAGCACCGTTAGCGCCACCACGTTTGTCACCGCCACGGAAAGTCGATGCGGAGGCCCACGCCACCGATACCAACTCACTGACAGAAAGTCCGGAAGCTGCAATGGTCGCCTTCAGGTTAAGAATGTCTTCTTCGCTTGGGTTGAAGAACGCATGCGGCAGTGGGTCCTGCCAAATCAGATCTTCTTGCGGTACTTCCGGTCCGATGTAGCGCGATTTCGGCCCCATATCACGGTGCGTCAGTTTAAACCACGCACGGGCAAAGGCTTCGTTGAACGCTTGCGGATCGTTAAGGAAACGACGAGAGATCTTCTCGAACTCAGGATCAAAGCGCAAGGTCAGGTCGGTGACCAGCATTGTAGGCTTGCGTTTTTTCGACGGATCAAACGGATCGGGGATAATCTCCGGTGCGTCAACCGCTTCAAACTGAATAGCGCCTGCCGGGCTGCGCGTTTGCACCCACTCATATTTGAACAGGTTCTCGAAGAAATAGTTGCTCCACTGGGTCGGCGTCTGCGTCCAGACGACTTCCAGACCAGAGGTGATGGCATCTGCACCCGAGCCGCTGCCGTAGCTGCTGGCCCAGCCCAGTCCCTGCGCTTCAATTGGTGCGGATTCTGGATCAGGACCAACATGGGATGCTGGTGCTGCACCGTGGGTTTTGCCCAACGTATGACCACCACCAATCAGCGCGACAGTTTCTTCGTCGTTCATCCCCATATTACCGAAGGTCGCACGAATAGCTGCTGCCGCAGAAAGCGGCTCACCACTGTGATCAGGACCTTCCGGGTTAACATAGATAAGACCCATCTCGGTTGCGCCAAGCGGAGCTTTTGCCAGCTCTTCAGGATGACGGTGGGTCAGCCAGGCTTTCTCATCACCCCAGTTTACGTCCAGATCCGGTTCCCAGACATCTTCACGCCCTGCGCCAAAACCGAAGGTGCGGAAGCCTGAGTTTTCCAACGCCACGTTACCCGCGAGGATAAACAGGTCGGCCCAGGAAATTTTCTGCCCATATTTTTGCTTGATTGGCCACAGCAGACGACGCGCCTTATCAAGGCTAACGTTGTCCGGCCAGGAGTTCAGTGGTGCAAAACGCTGCTGTCCGCGACCCGCGCCACCGCGTCCATCGATGGAGCGATAAGTCCCTGCACCGTGCCATGCCATACGGATGAATAAACCGGCATAGGTACCCCAGTCGGCAGGCCACCACGGTTGAGATTCGGACAGAAGGGCTCTGAGATCCCCTTTCAGGGCAGAATAGTCGAGTTTGCTAAATTCTTTGCGGTAGTTGAAGTCCTCGCCCAGTGGGTTCGAACGGTTGGAATGTTGGTTCAGCAAATCTACACGGAGTTGATTAGGCCACCAGTCGCGGTTGTTCGTTCCTGCTCCCGCGCTCTGATCGTGACCGCCCTGATGAAAAGGACACTTACCGGCAGTTGATGCGTTATGGCTATCGTCGGACATGCTCATCTATATGCTCCCTTTACAGTGTTCTGACTACGATATACACCACCAGAGATAAGATATAGTCGAAATAACCCACAGATTCGATAGCTAATTCCTTTTATATTTTAAGTTACAGAGATGTAGATCAAAATGATCAATAAAAAGCCCTCCGTAGAGGGCTGGGGCATCTGTTTAATTCGGTCTTACACCCAGTGTGTGACAAATAGCGTAGCTCATCTCAGCGCGGTTGAGCGTATAGAAGTGAAAATCTTTCACCCCTTCGCGACTGAGGATCTTCACCATGTCCATGGCGATATTCGCCCCTACCAGCTTGCGGGTTTCGGCATCATCATCCAGACCATCAAACATTGTCGACATCCAGGAAGGGATACGAACATTGGTCATATCGGCAAATTTCTTCGCCTGCTTAAAGTTAGAGACCGGCAGGATACCCGGAATAATTTCCACATCGATGCCTGCTGATACGCAACGGTCGCGAAAACGCAGGTAGCTTTCCACATCAAAGAAGAACTGGGTGATCGCCCGATTTGCGCCGGCATCAACCTTACGTTTCAGGTTAAGCAGGTCTGCCTGGGCACTCTTCGCTTCCGGATGAACTTCCGGATAAGCGGCAACAGAGATATCAAAATCTGCGACGTCTTTCAGCAGGCTCACCAGATCGGCAGCATACATATCTGGTTTACCGCCACCCGGAGGCAGGTCGCCACGCAGGGCAACAATATGACGAATACCGTTATTCCAGTAATCCTGAGCAATGGTGCGCAGTTCATCGCGAGTGGCATCAATACAGGTCAGGTGCGGAGCCGCTTCGAGGCCCGTGCGATCCTTAATCCCTTTAATAATGCTGTGCGTACGGTCGCGTTCACCCGAATTTGCCCCGTAAGTCACGGATACAAACTTCGGCTTCAGGCTGCTCAGGCGATCGATGGAGTTCCACAGGGTTTGCTCCATTTCACTGGTGCGCGGCGGGAAAAACTCAAACGAAACGTTAATCTGACCCTGCACTTCTGCCAGGCTCTGATTCAGGGCTTCCCGCTGGTTGGCGTGAAAAAAGCTCATACCTTACCTCATCAATCTTATGTCGTTATATGTTGTGTTGTGAACTGCTATACGTTTAGACGTCTAGATGTAAAAATGACGGAAAAGCGTGCTGCCGTCAACACAAAAATCATCGATAAAGGTGAGGAATACTCAGCCAACGTGAAAAAAATTCACATCAGCTTGAAATGGTGAGGGATTGCATCATGAGTTCTTGCAACCACTGCAACCGGCTCTCATTCTCAGGCAACATCACTAACCCGGCACGGATACACAGCTCAGCATCGCTCAGTGGATGGAATACCACGCCCTGACGCTGGATAGCGGCAAATGAAGCCGGGAGCAAACTTAAGCCATCGCCCTGGGCAATCCGCGCAAGCAGAACATCATGCTCCAGCGGTTCTTCAAGGCAGGAAGGAGAGTAACCAGCACGGTGGAAAATCTGCCGGGTGTAGTCAAAGAAAGCCGGGTTACGTTCCCGCTGGAACCAGAACAACGGTCGGTGGTTGAGTGCCGATAAGGAAAGAGAGGCCGTACAAGCCTCTGACCAAAAGGAGGGTAATGCAGCAATTATCGGCTCTTGCCAGGCTAAAGGGGTGACGGTAAGCCCAGATGCCTCAATAGGCAAGGCTACCAGCGCCGCATCCAGTTTGCCTCGCCTTACCTGACGAACAAGTTCAGGTGAGCCGTGACGCGTGACACGCAGCATTTTTACACGAGCATTTAGCGTTGATTCAAGCGCCACAAAAACACCCTGTTCAAACGCCGTGCTTAATCCTAAACGCAGAGGTTGCACCTCCCTCTGCGCTAGCTGGCTCAATGCAAGATAGGTCTTGTCCTGTAGCGCCAGCAGTGGACGCACCATTTCTAATACGTGCTGACCCTCCTCCGTCAACGTCAGCCCACGGGTATGGCGGACAAAAAGCGTCACCCCCAGGCGTTCTTCAAGCTGGCGAATATGACGGCTTAGCGGCGGCTGCGACATAAAAAGACGTTGCGCCGCACGGCTCATGTTGTTCTCTTCGGCCACCACGGTGAAGTAGCGCAGCAGACGGATATCCAGAGAGTGCAGGGGCGATATTGTCATACCAAAAAAGTATCACGGAAACGGTATTATCCCAATCATTCTGCCCGCTCTATCCTCATGGCATACACCGCACTCACGAGGAAGAGATAATGAATTCAGAACGCTTTATTACCGGTCAGTTGATGCTGCAAAAAGTGGATGGTAAAGGGGGCGATGCGGTCGTCGAAAGTCTGCAAGATATTGCGCCAGACTTCGCCCGCTACCTGATTGAATTTCCTTTTGGCGACATCTATTCAAGACCGGGATTGGATTTACGCAGTAGAGAGATTGCTACCGTCGCGGCGTTAACGGCGCTGGGCAATGCCGCCCCGCAATTGAAGGTGCATATTGGCGCGGCATTACACGTGGGCTTAACGCAGGATGAGATCGTGGAAGTGATTATGCAGATGGCCGTATATGCTGGCTTCCCCGCGGCACTCAACGGCTTGTTCGCCGCGAAAGAGGTGTTTGCCTCTCAATAACACTGCCGGATGCGACGCTAACGCATCTTATCCGGCCTACGTTACGCACGAACCGTAGGCCGGAACATCCGCCAACAAAAACTACAGCAGTTGTGCCAGGCGATTGATGTCTGACTGAATCGCACCGGCGGTCACATCACGACCTGCGCCCGGCCCGCGGATCACCAACGGGTTATCGCGATACCAGCGGCTTTCAATGGCGAACACATTATCGCACGGCAACAGCGCTGCCAGCGGGTGTTCAGCACGGACCGCTTCAACACCCACACGCGCTTTACCATTGGCGTCAAAACGCGCCACGTAGCGCAACACCAGCCCCATTTCACGCGCAGCTTCCAGGCGTTGCACCATCTGTTCGTTCAACTCATCACCATTTTCAAAGAAATGGTCAATGGAGCCTTCTTCACAGTGTGCAGGCACCAGCGACTCAACGCGAACCTGGTCCGGCTCAATATCGTAACCTGCTTCACGCGCCAGGATCACCAGCTTACGCATCACATCTTTGCCAGAAAGATCGACGCGCGGGTCCGGTTCAGTTAACCCTTGCTGCCAGGCCTGATCCACCAGATCGGTGAACGGGACCGTGCCATCAAATTGCAGAAACAGCCAGGATAACGTGCCGGAGAAGATCCCGCTGATCGACAAAATCGTATCACCGCTATCAATCAGATCGCGCACAGTATGGTTGATCGGCAAACCTGCGCCCACGGTGGCGTTATACAGCCAGTGACGGCCGGTTTTTTCGAACGCATCATGAATTTGGCGATACTTATCACTGGTACTCGCCCCCGCCAGTTTATTGGCGCTAATGACATGGAAACCATGGCTGGCGAAGTCCAGATACTGATCGGCCAATTGTTCACTGGCCGTCACATCCAGCACCACTAAATCATCATACGGGTGGGCGCGCATCCACAGGAATAGCGCCTCTTCATCCTGCTCTACCGCTTCGTCGTCGAAGAAGGCCAGAGCACGGCTGGCATCCAGTCCTTCATAGTTCAGCAGGCTACGGCGGCTATCCACCACGCCTGCCAGCACGAATTCAAACCCGGTACGTGCGGAAAGCGTTGTTTGTTCGCGGGCGAACAGTTCCAGCCAGCGTGAACCAATATTCCCTTTACCGAACAGCACCAGACCGATACGTTTTTCTGCACGGAAAATAGACTGATGCAGGCCCTGAATCAGGCTTTCGGTCGGGCCGGTACGCAGTACCGCAACCAGACTGATCCCCTCTTCCGACTGCCAGGTAAACTCGACTGGCTGGCCTTTTAACTGCTGCCAGAAACGGTGGCAATGCAGTGGATTGCGCGTTACGCCAGCCCCAACCATCGCCACCAGCGCCAGCCCCTGGCGCAGACGCAGCTCGCCCGGCAAACCGGCTTCATCAAGAATTTTCAGTGCGCCATCAGCCACTTCGGAGGTATAGCAAAATTGCAGCAGCTGACGGTCCGGATGCACGCCAACCGCCAGCGGACGCACCTGCGTGCGTTTTAAAATCTGGTCGATATCTTTGTAAGCCAGCTTAAAGTCCTGGCCAGTGGGAACCTGAAACTCAATCAGACAGACGTCGTCATGGCTGGTCACAATGCGCGCCCCGGTACCAGAAGCCAGTACACGCTCAATCCGCGTTGACCCCTGATCCGGCGTGTAACTGCAGCGCAGCTGGAGGTCGATATCGCTACCCGAAACCGGCTGTAAGGTGCGGGCGTGCAAAACCGGAGCCGCAAGACGCGCCAGCTCGCTGGCTTCATCAAGACGCAGCAGCGGCAGCAGGCAGGCATCTTTGACTTTACGCGGGTCCGCACTATAAACCCCGGCGACATCGCTCCAGATAGTCACGCGGGAAACGCCTGCCAGCGCACCCACCTGCGTAGCTGAATAGTCAGAGCCGTTACGCCCCAGCAGCACCGTTTCACCCGCATTGCTACGGCTGATAAACCCGGTAACCACCAGGCGCTTGCCTGGATGTTGAGCCAGCAGTTGTTGCAGCAACGGATAAGACAGACCTTCATCCACCTGCGGCTGGGCACCGCGTTCAGCACGTAAAAACTCACGCGCATCCAGCCAGGCAGACTCCAGTCCCTGCTGGTTAAGGACAGCAGACATCAAACGCGCCGACCACACTTCACCATGCCCCACCACTTCGGCATAGACGGCTTCATTCACACCGCTGTCGAGCAATCCGGCCAGACGCTCCAGATCGTGAATAAACGCACCGATCAGCCCATCAGCCACATCTGGTGGTAACAGGCCACTAATCAGCTCACCTTGATAACGGCGTAACGCCTGCTGAACCTGATGCGCAGAAAGACGATCGGTCTGGCTTAACTTAAGCCAGCTAATCAACTGGTTAGTGGTACTGCCCGCGGCGGAAACAACCATCATGTCGTCAGGCTGCGAGTACTCCGCCATAATACCTGCGACACGCAAATAACATTTCACGTCTGCCAGACTACTACCACCAAATTTGTGCAGTTGACGACCCTTCGCCCCTGCCTGCGCAATCACACTCATGTTTACCCCTTGTTTGCAGCCCGGAAGCCATTTTCCAGGTCGGCAATTAAATCTTCGCCATCTTCAATACCGGTGGAGATACGCAGTAGCGTTTCAGAAATTCCGGCAGCAGCACGCGCTTCTGGCGCCATACCCGCGTGTGTCATGGTCGCGGCGTGGGAGATCAGACTTTCAACGCCCCCTAATGATTCCGCCAACGTAAACAATGACAACCCGCTCAGGAAGCGACGCAATGTTTGCTCGTCGCCATCCAGTTCAAAACTCAACATCGCGCCAAACCCTTTTTGTTGACGCGCGGCAATCTCATGCCCCTGATTATCCGGCAGTGACGGATGATACAGTTTCTTCACCAACGGCTGGGTTTGCAGGTAGTCCACAATAGCCTGAGCGTTACGTTGTGCCACTTCCATACGCGGCGACAGAGTACGCAGGCCACGCAACAGCAGATAGCTATCAAATGCGCCGCCGGTTACACCAATATTATTCGCCCACCATGCCAGCTCAGTGACTGTCTCCGGATCTTTCGCTATCACCACGCCAGCCACCACATCCGAGTGACCGTTTAAATATTTCGTGCATGAATGCAACACCAGATCGGCGCCCAATGCCAGTGGATTTTGCAGTGCAGGGCTTAAAAAAGTGTTGTCGACAACGCTCACCGCACCCGCCTCACGCGCCAGTTGGCAGATTTTTGCAATATCCACCACACGCAGCAACGGATTGCTTGGACTTTCGATCAGTACCAGCTTTGGTTTTTCCGCCAACGCCGCTTTCAGCGCCAGCTCATCACCCTGATCGACAAACAGCACGCGATAGCAGCCACGTTTTGCCAGACTGTCAAACAGGCGGTAGCTACCACCGTAACAGTCGTGCGGTGCGACCAGCAGATCGCCAGGCTTCAGGAACACCGTCGTCACCAGATGAATCGCCGACATGCCGGTATTGGTCAGCACTGCACCAGCGCCCCCCTCCAACTCCGCCAGCGCACGCTGAACCACATCACGCGTCGGGTTGCCACGGCGTGAATAATCATGAGCACGCGGCTCATTAAAACCGGTGAAATTATAGGTACTGGAGAGGTGAATCGGTGGGACAACGCAACCGTACTGCTCGTCGTCATTTAATCCGCTACGCACTGCAATGGTGGCCTGTTTACGCGTCATATTGAGGAGATCCTGGCTGAGTCGGTGAAAAGTCAGACACCAGAGTAATCATTGTTACAATAGCCGTCAATACATCTGGACATCTAAACTTCTTTGCGTATAGATTGAGCAAACAGGAAATAGCCGTTAAAATTATATGCATTAGCGTACATTTGCGTCGGCTAACTTCGTGTCAGGGCCGCGCCACTACGATAAACTACGCGCAATTATGGTCCGGGCTCAGGTTCTGGCCTCAATATTAATGACGAAGAGGATTAAGTATCTCATGGCTGAATGGAGCGGCGAATATATCAGCCCATACGCTGAGCACGGTAAGAAGAGTGAGCAAGTCAAAAAAATTACGGTTTCCATTCCTCTGAAGGTGTTAAAAATCCTTACCGATGAACGCACGCGTCGTCAGGTGAATAACCTGCGCCACGCCACCAACAGCGAGTTGCTGTGTGAAGCGTTTCTGCACGCCTTTACCGGGCAACCGTTGCCAAACGACGAGGATCTGCGTAAAGAGCGCAGTGATGAAATCCCGGAAGAAGCGAAGATCATCATGCGTGAACTGGGGATCGACCCGGAAACGTGGGAGTACTGATCGGCTGACGGTTAGAAAAATGAGAAAAGGCGGGATAACCCCGCCGTTTCTCACAACATTATTTTCTAATACCATTGATTTTATTCAATGTTTCTTCCATTTTGAGCGTTTCTTTGCGGTTCAATGGATAGAGATAAATCAGTATGACTGCCGCCAAAAACAGACATAAGGCCGGCAAGAGATTTGCCATCGTATAAATATTTTCCTGCACGATGCTGGTTTGCACAGCGCCGCCCGTTGACGAAGATTGATAACCAATGATGGCCAGCATAAAGCCACCAATCGCCCCTGCGCACGCCTGACCCACCTTGCGGGCAAAGAAGTTCACGCCGTAAACCGTACCATCCTCACGATCGCCGGTGACATACTGATGATAATCACAAACATCGGTCATAAACGCCCAAATCATCAGGTTGAATAACCCTGCCCCCAGCGTCGCCAGGAACAGGAAAACCAAATAGACTTTCGCGTCCGTAATATGGATGAAGTACATAATCAGATACATCGCCACCGCAAAGAGCAATGCGCCGACGCTGGCCTCTTTTTTACCAAACCGCTTCGTCAGCCAGGATGCCGAGGGAGCCAGCAAAACCAGAGAGCCGAAGGTAAACAGCAACGCCACGGACATGGCCTCTTTGTTGTGGAAGTAGTCATTAAACAGGTAAGTCATGTTGGTACCTGACAACCCCTGGTTAATCACAATCAGCAGATCCACCACAACTAAAACGATCAGTGCTTTATTGCGTAACAATCCCTTCAGCAGCACCGATACGGGCATGCTCTCTTTTCTCTCCACGCGCACACGTTCTGTTGTTAACTGACAGGTCAACGTTAAAAAGATAAAGCCCAGTACGGCACAACCAATAGCAATCCAGAAGAAGTGTTGCCCGGAAATCACCTGGCTTCCGTCCACCAGGGTGGTGTACATCAGAATCGGGATAAAAAAGCCGGTTGCGCCGCCGCCGATGGCGGAACCCACGCTTCGCCAGGTTGACAGTGACACTCGGTCTTCCGGATTCGAGCTAATCGCCGCAGACATGGCGCCATACGGAATGCTGACTGTCGATAACAGTGAACCGTAAACAAAATAGGAGCAGCAGATATAGATAATTTTCGCCGTATAAGAAAAATCATTCACAAACGGCAGAAACAGGACCACCGCAACGATACAGAATGGATACTTCATGCGACGCACCCAGGGGTTGAAACGTCCATGTGCCGTCAGTTTAGACGTATCGCATAAGCGACCTACGCCAACATCGACAAACGCATCAAAGAGTTTGGTCACAAAATAGAGCGAGCCGACAATGACACCAGAAATGCCGAGGACGTTCGTGTAATAAATCATTAAAAAACTATTTACCAGACCAAGAATAAAACAGGTTCCCAGGTCACCACACAAATAACCAATCTTATCTCTGAATCCGAAAGGTCTGACGACAATACTTTGATTGCTTCCACTCACCGTTCCATCATTAGACATGATGTCAACTCCTTAGACATATTATTCACGCAAACTATGCGTATATCCTGGTGCTCAACGTAATAAACCAATACGAAGAGTATTAACAATCAAAAGTTATAACCGAGACTGACACGATAGCGTGTCTGACGATCGTCAGTCGTGGTGGTGTCATAACCCGAGGAGACGTTACCAATCTCAATAAATGGAACCCAGGAATCTATTTTATAAGCAACACGGAAGTTATATTCATAATCGTCTTTTCTGTTGTTGTATAAATCTTCGCTGTCAGCAATTTTATAAATGCCGTTTAGTTCAAACATCCAATTATTGACGTTATAGCCAAGCCACGCTTCAGGACGGTAAACCATACGGTCATCTTTACCATCGGCGTTTCTGCGCATATACTCCTGGCGATAGCGGAATGCCGTCCACCAGCTGTCATTGATATTATATTGCACACGAATATAAGGCTTATAGATCGTGATGTTATCGCCCGTTTCAACCGCAATACCCGGCTGCCAGATAAGGTCCTGCCAGGTAAACTGGTAACTTGCCGTATACTCGTTACCGTTACTTTCCATATTATTCCAAGCATCATTCGATTGCGTATCTTCAGAACGTGAAATGGCCTCTACCGCCACACCAAAACCTGTAGCAAAACGATGAGACATATAAACACGATCGTAATTTCGCCCGTCATCATAATATTCATGACGATAATCGACATAACCCGCCTGCGCGGCCGCAGATAGTAATGGAATAAGTAACAAGGTAGATTTAAATTTCATGACAATCCCTTTTCACACTAAATAAATAAAATTCACCATCACATTCCTGAATGTGAACAGGAAAGTAATAGAGACGTAAGGATAATTTTATATTTCCGCGAAAGTGTATTTTAGAAAGAGGGGATAAACCTTTGAAATTTTGCCAGGAATTGTCATGAGTGGCAAAGAACGGAAGATAAAAATGACGAAGATCACCAGTGGGAATATTTTATCATAAAAAATAAAAAACACTGTTTCATTTATTAAATATGAAATATCATTCAATACATCAATATAAATTTTATTATCAAGTACAGATACAAAAAAAGCGCCATAAGGCGCTTTTTTCTGACAGCAGGAACTTATTTGCTGCCCGGGATGTTGAAACGCTTGTTGAAGCGATCAACACGGCCACCGGTAGCAACATCACGCTGCTTGCCAGTATAGAACGGGTGGCACTGACCGCACACGTCCAGGTTCAGATCGTGACCGACGGTAGAGCGGATTTTCATGACGTTACCGCAAGAGCAGTTTGCAGTAATTTCTTCGTATTTCGGGTGAATATCTTTTTTCATGGGAAAACCTCGGTTTAAGGCCGCGTCGCTCTTCCAGCCCTAACGCCAGACACCACGCGATGTTAATTATTCCCCGTCACCTTTCACACTGCATCAACAGCCTGAAATTCTCGGGTAATGGTCATTATTTGACGCAATCAATTTGCATCAAAGGCGGCGAATCATACAGAAATTAACCTGCTCATGCAAACTGATCCGCATTCTACCCTTCACTAATGTGTATACTAACCCGCCAGATTTCAAGTCAGGATGATTCAATGCCTGTTGCGCATGTTGCCTTACCCGTTCCGCTACCTCGTACCTTTGACTATCTCCTGCCGGAAGGTATGAGCGCCAAAGCCGGGTGTCGCGTACGCGTGCCCTTTGGCAAGCAACAGGAGCGCGTCGGTATAGTCCTGTCAGTCAGCGAGCAAAGTGAGTTACCGCTCAACGAATTGAAAGCCGTTCGCGAGGTATTGGACAGCGAACCGGTCTATTCGACCTCCGTCTGGCGTTTACTGCTGTGGGCTGCTGATTACTACCATCATCCCATTGGCGATGTGCTGTTCCATGCCCTGCCGATCCTGTTGCGCCAGGGCAGACCCGCCGCCAACACGCCCATGTGGTACTGGTTCGCCACCGAAGAAGGCCAGGTCATTGACCTCAACAGTCTGAAGCGCTCTCCAAAACAGCAACAGGCGCTGGCTGCGCTTCGGCAGGGAAAAATCTGGCGCGATCGGGTCGCCGAACTGGAATTTAACGATGCTGCATTACAGGCGCTACGTAAAAAAGGCCTGTGCTCCCTGGCAAGCGAAACGCCAGGCTTTAGCGACTGGCGTACGCACTACGCGGTTTCCGGTGAGCGTCTGCGGCTGAATACCGAGCAGGCCACCGCCGTCGGGGCTATTCACAGCGCATCGGACAGTTTTAGCGCCTGGCTATTAGCTGGCGTGACAGGCTCAGGCAAAACAGAGGTCTATCTAAGCGTTCTGGAAAATGTTCTCGCCCAGGGCAAACAGGCACTGGTAATGGTGCCGGAGATTGGCCTGACGCCACAAACCATTGCCCGCTTTCGCGAACGCTTCAATGCCCCGGTCGAAGTCCTGCACTCAGGTTTAAATGACAGCGAACGTCTTTCGGCATGGCTGAAAGCAAAAAATGGCGAAGCGGCAATAGTCATCGGCACGCGCTCATCGCTGTTTACGCCGTTTAAAAATCTTGGCGTCATTGTCATCGACGAAGAGCATGACAGCTCTTACAAGCAACAGGAAGGCTGGCGGTACCATGCCCGCGATCTGGCGGTTTACCGCGCCCACAGCGAACAGATCCCGATTATTCTCGGTTCAGCAACCCCCGCGCTGGAAACGTTGTGCAACGTGCGGCAGAACAAATACCGCATGCTGCGCCTGACGCGCCGAGCCGGAAACGCACGCCCTGCCACTCAGCACGTGCTGGATTTAAAGGGTCAGCAGGTGCAGGCCGGACTGGCTCCGGCGCTGATCACCCGCATGCGCCAGCATCTGCAAGCAGATAATCAGGTAATTTTGTTTCTTAATCGTCGGGGTTTTGCGCCTGCGCTACTGTGTCACGACTGTGGCTGGATTGCCGAATGCCCACGCTGCGATCACTACTACACGCTGCATCAGGCGCAGCATCACCTGCGCTGCCACCACTGCGACAGCCAGCGCCCGATACCGCGCCAGTGCCCCTCCTGCGGCTCTACGCACATGGTGCCGGTAGGACTCGGCACCGAGCAACTGGAACAAGCTCTGGCACCATTTTTCCCCGGCGTGCCAATTTCGCGTATCGATCGCGACACCACCAGCCGTAAGGGATCGCTGGAGCAGCACCTGGCAGAAGTCCATCGCGGCGGCGCTCGCATTTTGATCGGTACACAAATGCTGGCGAAAGGACACCATTTTCCGGATGTCACGCTGGTTGCACTACTGGATGTTGACGGGGCGCTATTCTCTGCCGATTTCCGTTCGGCTGAACGTTTCGCCCAACTTTATACCCAGGTTTCTGGACGAGCTGGGCGCGCCGGTAAACAAGGCGAAGTGGTGTTGCAAACGCACCATCCTGAACATCCGCTACTGCAAACCTTGCTGTATAAAGGTTATGACGCATTTGCCGAACAGGCGCTGGCCGAACGGCAAACGTTACAGTTACCGCCGTGGACCAGCCACGTGATCGTGCGGGCAGAAGATCATAACAATCAGCATGCGCCGATGTTCTTACAACAGCTGCGAAACCTGATTCAGGCCAGCCCATTAGCTGATGACAAACTCTGGGTACTCGGCCCGGTTCCGGCGCTGGCCCCCAAACGTGGCGGTCGCTATCGCTGGCAAATTTTGTTGCAACATCCGTCACGCATTCGCCTACAGCATATCGTCAGCGGAACGCTGGCGTTGATAAATACGCTACCCGATGCACGTAAGGTGAAATGGGTGTTGGATGTCGATCCCATCGAGGGATAACCCCTCATGATGCGAGGCGGATCGTAAAATTAAAGATCCATCACACTTTTTATGAAAATTCTGTAACCGCTTCCATTAACTATCTGATAAAAATGTTTCAGATGAAGGTTATCCAGGGACAGGTCTGTGCCAGCTGCACCCTGGCGAGGAGAAAGAGTGAAACCGAATAAGCAGGTTGCCGCCGCTACGATGAAAGATGTTGCTCTGAAGGCGAAAGTCTCAACGGCAACCGTATCCCGCGCATTAATGAACCCAGACAAAGTCTCTCAGTCCACCCGTAATCGGGTCGAACAGGCCGCCCTGGAAGTGGGATATTTACCCCAGTCGATGGGACGGAACGTTAAACGAAATGAATCACGTACCATTCTGGTGATTGTGCCGGATATCTGCGATCCCTTTTTTAGCGAAGTGATTCGTGGCATAGAAGTCACTGCCGCAGAACAAGGTTACCTGGTACTTATCGGCGATTGCGCGCACCAGAATCAGCAGGAAAAGACCTTTCTTAACCTCATTATTACCAAGCAGATAGATGGCATGGTCCTGCTCAGCTCACGACTGCCATTTGACGCCAGCGTGGAAGAACAGCGCAATTTACCGCCAATGGTCATGTCCAACGAATTTGCGCCAGAGCTGGAACTGCCTACCGTTCACATTGATAACCTCACTGCTGCTTTTAACGCGATGAATTACCTGCTGGAGCTGGGGCATAAGCGCATTGGTTGTATTGCCGGGCCAGAGGATATGCCGCTGTGCCACTACCGTCTGCAAGGCTATGTTCAGGCACTACGCCGCAGTGGAATTACCGTCGATCCACACTTCATCGCGCGCGGTGATTTCACCTATGAAGCGGGCGCTAACGCGTTAAAACAGCTGCTTGAGCTACCGCAACCTCCAACCGCGGTCTTTTGTCACAGCGATGTGATGGCGCTTGGCGCGCTCTCTTACGCCAAACGTCAGGGCTTAAAAGTACCGGATGATTTATCTATCATTGGCTTCGATAATATTTCACTGACGGAATTTTGTGATCCACCCCTGACAACCGTCGCACAGCCGCGTTTCGATATCGGACGCGAAGCTATGCTGTTACTGCTCGATCAGCTTCAAGGACAGAACGTCAGCAGTGGTTCACGTTTACTGGACTGTGAGCTCATAATTCGGGGCACTACCCGGGCACTGACGTAAAGTAAAGTGCTTTCGGACTCCCCTGTCTGGTCAAAGGCCCGTCGCTTAAGTAACATGGCGGGCTGACGAACGAATAAATACAGCGAAACGATAGTGGCACAACGAGATTATGTACGTCGCGGCCAACCGGCACCTTCGCGGCGCAAAAAGAGCACATCACGGAAAAAGCAACGCAGTACGCCAGCGGTATCCCCCGCGATGGTCGCTATTGCTGCAGCCGTACTCGTGACCTTTATCGGTGGTCTGTACTTCATTACGCATCACAAGAAAGAAGAGTCCGAGACGCTGCAAAGCCAGAAAGTCACCGGTAATGGCATCCCGCCTAAACCGGAAGAACGCTGGCGCTATATCAAAGAGCTGGAAAGCCGTCAGCCTGGCGTACGTGCGCCTACCGAACCGTCTGCAGGCGGCGAAGTGCTTAACGCCGATCAGCTGACCAATGAGCAGCGCCAGTTGCTGGCGCAAATGCAGGCAGATATGCGTCAACAGCCGACACAGCTCAACGAAGTACCGTGGAACGAACAAACACCTGAACAGCGCCAGCAAACGCTGCAGCGTCAGCGTCAGGTGCAACAGCAACAGTGGAACAACGCGCAGCAGCAGGCGCAGCAACCGCGCCCACGGGCGACGGAACAGCCGTACCAGCAGCCACAAACGCGTACGGCACAAGCCGCACCGGTACAACAGCCGAAAGCGCAGCCAAAACCGGTGGCCCAGCAGCCGTACCAGGATCTGTTGCAGACGCCAGCGCACACCGCTGCCGCACAGCCTAAAACGCAACCGGCCGCGCCAATAACGAATGAGACTCAGCCGCCAAAACAGACGGCAGAGAAAAAAGATGAACGCCGCTGGATGGTTCAGTGCGGGTCATTCAAAGGGGCTGAGCAGGCAGAAACCGTGCGTGCTCAACTGGCCTTTGAGGGCTTCAACTCCCGCATTACCACCAACAACGGCTGGAATCGCGTGGTGATTGGCCCGGTGAAAGGCAAGGAAAATGCCGACAACACCATCAGCCGCCTGAAAGTTGCCGGCCATACAAACTGCATTCGACTCGCCACTGGGGGTTGAAACCCCCAAAATCTCCCCCATCTATACTTGCATTACGCCCCGCACGCCTGTGCGGGGCCTGTATTCTGCATTTGTAACCAAGGGGTCTGCTCGTGACAACAATAGTAAGCGTACGCCGTAACGGCCATGTGGTAATCGCCGGTGATGGTCAGGCCACACTGGGTAACACCGTAATGAAAGGCAACGTGAAAAAAGTCCGCCGTCTGTACAACGACAAAGTCATTGCGGGCTTTGCGGGCGGTACTGCGGATGCATTCACGCTGTTTGAACTATTTGAACGCAAACTGGAAATGCACCAGGGTCACCTGGTTAAGGCCGCCGTTGAGCTGGCTAAAGACTGGCGTACCGACCGTATGCTGCGCAAACTCGAAGCGTTGCTGGCCGTTGCAGATGAAACGGCATCGCTCATCATCACCGGTAACGGTGACGTCATTCAGCCAGAAAACGATCTGATTGCCATCGGCTCCGGCGGTCCCTACGCCCAGGCGGCGGCACGCGCTCTGCTGGAAAACACCGAGCTTGGCGCACGCGAAATTGCTGAGAAAGCGTTGGATATTGCAGGGGATATCTGCATTTATACCAACCACTTCCATACCATCGAAGAATTGAACTCCAAAGCGTAAGGATCCCCCATGTCTGAAATGACCCCACGCGAAATTGTCAGCGAACTGAACAAACACATCATCGGCCAGGATAACGCGAAGCGTTCCGTGGCGATTGCACTGCGTAACCGCTGGCGCCGCATGCAGCTCAACGAAGAGCTGCGCCATGAAGTCACACCGAAAAACATTCTGATGATTGGCCCAACCGGTGTCGGTAAAACCGAGATCGCCCGCCGTCTGGCCAAACTGGCCAATGCGCCATTCATCAAAGTGGAAGCAACGAAATTCACTGAAGTCGGCTATGTGGGTAAAGAAGTTGACTCCATCATCCGCGATCTGACCGATGCCGCCATCAAAATGGTTCGCGTTCAGGCGATTGAGAAAAACCGCTTCCGCGCAGAAGAAATGGCCGAAGAGCGTATTCTCGATGTACTGATCCCGCCAGCCAAAAATAACTGGGGACAGTCAGAGCAGCCGCAGGAACCTTCTGCTGCGCGTCAGGCATTTCGTAAAAAACTGCGTGAAGGCCAGTTGGACGATAAAGAGATTGAAATCGATCTCGCTGCCGCACCGATGGGCGTAGAGATTATGGCGCCTCCGGGAATGGAAGAGATGACCAGCCAGCTACAGTCCATGTTCCAGAACCTGGGCGGCCAGAAACAAAAACCGCGTAAGCTGAAAATCAAAGACGCGATGAAGCTGCTGATTGAAGAAGAAGCAGCCAAACTGGTCAATCCGGAAGAGCTGAAACAGGAAGCTATCGACGCCGTTGAGCAGCACGGGATCGTGTTTATCGACGAAATCGACAAAATTTGTAAGCGTGGCGAATCCTCCGGCCCGGATGTTTCCCGTGAAGGCGTGCAGCGCGACCTGCTGCCGCTGGTTGAAGGCTGCACCGTCTCTACCAAGCACGGTATGGTGAAAACCGATCACATCCTGTTTATCGCCTCCGGCGCATTCCAGGTGGCTAAACCGTCTGACCTGATCCCGGAACTGCAGGGTCGTCTGCCGATTCGCGTCGAGCTGCAGGCACTGACCACCAGCGATTTCGAGCGCATTCTGACCGAACCGAATGCCTCTATCACTGTGCAGTACAAAGCGCTGATGGCAACCGAAGGTGTGGACATCAACTTCACCGAATCGGGTATTAAACGCATTGCCGAAGCGGCCTGGCAGGTTAACGAAACCACCGAAAACATCGGTGCGCGTCGTCTGCATACCGTTCTCGAGCGTCTGATGGAAGATATTTCCTATGATGCGAGCGATTTAAACGGTCAAAGCATCACAATTGATGCCGAATATGTGAGCAAACATCTGGATGCGCTGGTCGCAGATGAAGATCTGAGCCGTTTTATCCTATAATCGCGTTCAATGCATTTTCATCACTGTTGATGGGGCTGATAAAGCCCCATTTTTATTGGCGCTAAATATGACTGAACAACAACAAATTAGCCGCTCACAAGCCTGGCTGGAAAGTTTACGACCTAAGACCTTACCGCTCGCCTTCGCGGCGATCATCGTCGGTACGGCATTAGCATGGTGGCAAGGATATTTCGATCCGCTGGTGGCTCTGCTGGCATTAATTACGGCAGGGCTACTGCAAATCCTGTCCAATCTCGCTAACGACTATGGCGATGCTGTTAAAGGCAGCGACAAGCCCGACCGCATCGGACCGCTGCGTGGCATGCAAAAAGGCGTTATTACCCAGCAGGAGATGAAGCGTGCGCTGATCGTCACTGTGGTCTTAATCTGCCTGTCCGGTCTGGCACTGGTAGCGGTGGCATGTCACACACTGGCGGATTTTGTCGGCTTCCTGATTCTGGGCGGCCTGTCGATTATCGCTGCTATCACCTATACCGTCGGTAATCGTCCATACGGGTATATCGGTCTGGGTGATATTTCTGTGCTGGTCTTCTTCGGGTGGCTCAGCGTGATGGGGAGCTGGTACCTGCAGGCGCATACGCTGATTCCGGCGTTAATTCTGCCGGCAACCGCCTGCGGCCTGCTGGCAACTGCCGTACTCAACGTTAACAACCTGCGCGATATCAACAGCGACAGAGAGAATGGCAAAAACACGCTGGTGGTGCGCTTAGGCGCGGTTAATGCCCGCCGCTACCATGCCTGCCTGCTGATGGGCACGCTGGTCTGTCTGGCGCTGTTTAACCTGTTCTCACTGCAAAGTTTATGGGGATGGCTCTTTATCCTCGCCGCACCGCTGCTGATTAAACAGGCGCGCTACGTGATGCGTGAAATGGATCCGACGGCAATGCGCCCAATGCTGGAACGCACCGTAAAAGCGGCGCTATTAACTAACTTACTGTTTGTTGTTGGAATTTTCTTAAGTCAGTGGTCTGCATAACTGACAAATATCAATTAACAATTGATGATTTTGCCAACAGTACACATAGCGCGATATACTAAAAATTCTCGCAGCAACTGAACGTTAAGCCTATGAAATACGATACATCCGAGCTTTGTGACATCTATCAGGAAGATGTCAACGTCGTGGAACCGCTGTTCTCTAACTTTGGAGGACGGTCGTCGTTTGGCGGACAAATCATCACGGTAAAATGTTTCGAGGACAACGGGTTGCTGTACGATCTGCTCGAACAAAACGGCCGTGGTCGTATTCTGCTGGTCGATGGTGGCGGTTCTGTCCGTCGTGCGCTGGTCGATGCCGAACTGGCTCGTCTGGCAGTACAGAATGAATGGGAAGGTCTGGTCATCTACGGCTCAGTACGCCAGGTAGACGATCTGGAAGAGCTGGACATCGGCATTCAGGCGATTGCCGCTATTCCGGTTGGTGCTGCAGGTGAAGGCATTGGGGAAAGCGATGTGCGCGTCAATTTTGGCGGCGTGACGTTCTTTTCCGGCGACCACCTGTACGCCGACAACACCGGGATAATTCTTTCCGAAGACCCGCTCGATATCGAGTAAGCAAAAAAGGCACCGTAAGGTGCCTTTTTTATGCGTTGTCGCTGATTGCCGGATGACGGCTTGCGCCTTATCCGGCCTACAAACTCGTACTCTAAATCCTCTAAAGATTTCGCGTCAGGGCAAGGCGGCAAGTAAGTGAATCCCCAGGAGCATAGACCACTATGTGACTGGGGTGAATGCACGCAGCCAACGCCGCCATAACGTGAAATATGACGAGGATTAGACTTCTTCCATACGACCCAGCAGGGCATGCAGACGATCCTGCCAGCCACTCTGCTGTTCTTTCAGGCTGTTGTTCTCACGCTCCAGTTCTTCACGCTGCTGCTGTGCAGACTGAACTTCCTGCGACAGTGAGTTATTCTTTTCTTTCAGCTCTTCGATTTCCATCTGCAACAGCGTGATGGTATCAATCGCCTGCTGTACTTTTGCTTCCAGTTTCTCAAACACTTCTAATGACATCGTCATACCTCTCCTGAATTGCAAGGCGTTGATGGATAAAAATCCTCGTCCCGATAACCGGCGACGCCTTAATAAAAACGAGCGCACACTACTTAACACCGATTGTATGAAGCCGCGTCATCCCTGTCCAGCGGCATCCCGCGCAGATTGCGGTTTGCAACACTTTTAATCTTTGTCCTGGTGACATAACTGTCATAACTCTTAAGTGTTAACAGGATGATCGGTGAAATGATTCAGCTCACACTATTTTTGTATAACAAATACCGCTCAATGGCGCGAAAACGCTCATTTTGTTGATGGAGTACACACATTTTAATTTCGATATTTCTCGTTTTTGAGCGTTAACGATAAATTAACAGTGTGCCTACCGGCTCCGGGGATGTCAGTGACCTTCTCGCATACAATAAACATTAAACTCTTCAGGATCCGATTATGAGTCAAACATCAACCTTGAAAGGCCAGTGCATTGCTGAATTCCTCGGTACCGGGTTGTTGATTTTCTTCGGTGTGGGTTGTGTCGCTGCACTCAAAGTGGCTGGTGCTACTTTTGGTCAGTGGGAAATCAGTATCATCTGGGGTCTGGGGGTAGCCATGGCTATCTATCTGACAGCAGGCGTTTCTGGCGCACACCTGAATCCAGCAGTCACAATCGCACTATGGCTGTTTGCGTGTTTTGACAAACGCAAAGTCGTTCCTTTTATTATTTCTCAAATTGCTGGCGCCTTTTGCGCAGCGGCATTGGTTTACGGGCTTTATTACAATCTTTTCATCGATTTCGAACAAACGAACCATATCGTGCGCGGTAGTGTAGAAAGCCTCAATCTGGCAGGTACTTTCTCCACCTATCCAAACCCGCATATCAATTTTGTGCAGGCCTTCGCGGTTGAAATGGTCATTACCGCTATTCTAATGGGGCTGATTCTGGCACTGACCGATGATGGTAATGGTGTACCGCGTGGTCCACTGGCACCGCTGCTGATCGGCTTACTGATTGCCGTTATTGGTGCATCCATGGGTCCACTGACCGGTTTTGCGATGAACCCGGCACGTGACTTCGGACCGAAACTCTTCGCCTGGATGGCAGGATGGGGCGAGATTGCCTTCACGGGTGGTCGTGATATCCCTTACTTCCTGGTCCCCGTGTTTGGCCCGATTACCGGCGCAATTCTGGGCGCATGGGCATATCGCAAACTGATTGGTCGCCATTTACCGTGTGATGTCTGCGCGATTGAAGAAAAAGACGTTGCGACCAACACTCAACAAAAAGCTTCGCAGTAATGTGACTACGGGACAAAAATGATGACTGAAAAAAAATATATCGTTGCGCTCGACCAGGGCACCACCAGCTCCCGCGCGGTCGTAATGGACCACGATGCGAATATCGTTAGCGTTTCACAGCGCGAATTCGAGCAAATCTATCCGAAAGCAGGCTGGGTAGAACACGACCCAATGGAAATTTGGGCGACCCAAAGCTCCACGCTGGTAGAAGTGCTGGCGAAAGCCGATATCAGTTCCGATGAAATTGCAGCGATCGGTATTACCAACCAGCGTGAAACCACCATTGTCTGGGAACGTGAAACCGGTAAGCCGATCTATAACGCCATTGTGTGGCAGTGTCGTCGTACCGCAGATATCTGCGAGAAGCTCAAGCGCGACGGTATGGAAGAGTACATCCGTAACAACACCGGTCTGGTCATTGACCCGTATTTCTCCGGTACCAAAGTGAAGTGGATCCTCGACCACGTAGAAGGCTCGCGTGAGCGCGCCCGTCGCGGCGAGCTGCTGTTCGGTACCGTAGACACCTGGCTTATCTGGAAAATGACTCAGGGACGCGTACACGTCACGGATTACACCAACGCCTCACGTACCATGCTGTTCAACATCCATTCCCTGGACTGGGACGACAAGATGCTGGACGCGCTGGACATTCCGCGTGCAATGCTGCCGGAAGTTCGCCGTTCTTCTGAAGTCTATGGCCAGACCAACATTGGCGGTAAAGGCGGCACACGTATTCCTATCTCCGGTATCGCGGGTGACCAGCAGGCTGCACTTTTCGGCCAGCTGTGCGTGAAGGAAGGGATGGCGAAGAACACCTACGGTACTGGCTGCTTCATGCTGATGAATACCGGCGAGAAAGCCGTTAAGTCAGAAAATGGGCTGCTGACCACTATCGCTTGTGGCCCGACCGGGGAAGTGAACTACGCGCTGGAAGGTGCCGTGTTCATGGCGGGTGCGTCCATCCAGTGGCTGCGTGATGAGATGAAACTCATCAGCGATGCATTCGACTCAGAGTATTTCGCCACCAAAGTGAAAGACACCAACGGCGTATATGTTGTTCCGGCGTTCACTGGCTTGGGCGCACCATACTGGGACCCGTATGCACGTGGCGCCATCTTCGGCCTGACCCGTGGCGTAAACTCCAACCACATCATCCGTGCTACGCTTGAGTCTATCGCTTATCAGACGCGTGACGTGCTGGAAGCGATGCAGGCGGACTCCGGTATTCGTCTGCACGCGCTGCGCGTGGATGGCGGTGCGGTAGCCAACAACTTCCTGATGCAGTTCCAGTCTGACATTCTCGGCACACGCGTTGAGCGCCCGGAAGTTCGCGAAGTGACTGCGCTGGGTGCGGCATATCTGGCCGGTCTGGCTGTCGGCTTCTGGCAGAATCTGGATGAGCTGCAGGAAAAAGCGGTCATTGAGCGTGAGTTCCGCCCTGGCATCGAAACCACCGAACGTAACTTCCGTTACAGCGGCTGGAAAAAAGCAGTCAAACGCGCTCTGGCGTGGGAAGATCACGAAGAGTAATACATCATTGCCGGGTGGTGCGGCCTACTGATACGAAACTGACGTAGGCCGGATAAGACGCGTTAGCGTCGCCATCCGGCTATATCTCCGTGCGGGGCAACCCCGCACACACATCAATAATCTCGCCCCCTCCCCTGTGCTACACTTCGCGCCATTCCTTTCTGCTACGAGTTTGCAATGAGACGAGAACTTGCCATTGAATTTTCACGCGTGACCGAAGCGGCTGCACTGGCTGGCTATAAATGGTTGGGTCGCGGCGATAAAAACACCGCTGACGGCGCGGCCGTGAACGCCATGCGTATTATGCTCAACCAGGTCAACATTGACGGCACCATCGTGATTGGCGAGGGCGAGATCGATGAAGCACCGATGCTGTTTATCGGTGAAAAAGTCGGAACCGGTCTCGGCGATGCTGTTGATATTGCAGTCGATCCCATCGAAGGTACACGTATGACAGCAATGGGCCAGGCGAATGCACTGGCGGTACTGGCTGTCGGCGACAAGGGTTGCTTCCTGAACGCGCCGGACATGTACATGGAAAAGCTGATTGTCGGCCCTGGTGCCAAAGGTTCAATCGACCTGAATCTGTCGCTGGAAGCGAACCTGCGTAATGTCGCCAGCGCGCTCAACAAACCGCTGAGCGAACTGACCGTCACCATTCTGGCGAAACCACGCCACGATGAAACCATCGCCGAAATGCAGGCTCTGGGCGTTCGCGTATTCGCGATTCCCGATGGCGACGTGGCCGCGTCGATTCTGACCTGTATGCCAGACAGTGAAGTTGACGTGCTGTATGGCATTGGTGGCGCACCAGAAGGTGTCGTCTCTGCCGCCGTTATCCGCGCACTGGATGGCGACATGCAAGGCCGTCTGCTGGCTCGCCATGACGTCAAAGGTGACAGCGAAGAGAACCGTCGTATCGGCGAACAGGAGCTGGCTCGCTGCGCCGCGATGGGTATTGAGGCAGGTAAAGCGCTGCGTCTGGATGAAATGGCCCGCAGCGACAACGTTATTTTCTCAGCAACCGGGATCACCAAAGGCGATCTGCTGGAAGGGATTAGCCGCAAAGGTAATATTGCCACCACCGAAACACTGCTGATCCGTGGGAAATCACGTACGATCCGTCGCATTCAGTCCATCCACTACCTCGATCGCAAAGATCCGGATGTACAGACGCATATCCTGTAATTGATTTGATCAATAGAGCCTTCCAGCCCATCTGGGCTGGAAATCTTTCGTGCAACGAACGAAGATAAGGCAATCACAGCAGACAGGAGAAAACCATGGCAGATTGGGTAACAGGCAAAGTCACTAAGGTACAGAACTGGACCGATGCCTTATTTAGTTTGACCGTGCGAGCTCCGGTTCTTCCCTTCACGGCAGGCCAATTTACCAAGCTCGGCCTCGAAATCGACGGCGAGCGCGTCCAGCGTGCCTATTCCTACGTGAATGCGCCTGATAACCCCGATTTAGAGTTCTATCTGGTGACGGTTCCTGACGGAAAACTCAGCCCCCGTCTGGCCGCACTGAAACCTGGCGACGAAGTACAGGTCGTGAGCGAAGCAGCCGGTTTCTTCGTGCTGGATGAAGTCCCCGATTGCGACACGCTGTGGATGCTGGCAACCGGCACCGCTATCGGCCCATATTTATCGATTCTGCAGTTGGGCAAAGATCTGGACCGTTTTAAAAATCTGGTGCTGGTCCATGCCGCCCGCTATGCCGCCGATTTAAGCTATCTGCCGTTAATGCAGGACCTGGAAAAACGCTACGAAGGTAAATTACGTATCCAGACGGTTGTGAGCCGTGAAACCGCCGCAGGTTCATTAACCGGGCGAGTTCCGGCGTTGATTGAGAGCGGCGCGCTGGAAGCTGCAGTTGGGCTACCCATGGATACAGCAACCAGTCATGTGATGCTCTGCGGTAACCCGCAAATGGTACGCGACACGCAGCAACTGCTGAAAGAAACCCGGCAGATGACCAAACATCTGCGCCGTCGACCGGGCCATATGACCGCTGAACATTACTGGTAAGGGCTTGCCGGATGGCGCTCACGCTTATCCGGCCTACGAGTCAGCTCTGTATTTTACGTCCTGCGTGTCCTTACCGTATTTATTTGCGTCCTGGGTGCCGACAAACGCGCCCAGATCGATAAGCATACCCACCAGAATCAGCGTCGGTACAAAGCGGCCTACCGCCCATTGCCAGACACCGGGCAATACTGCCCAGTTTCCGGCCAGCAGCATCCATGCAAGAATCATCAGGAACGCCCACGCGCCGGAGCGCCCCCGATCATGCAGACGTTTTACTGTGACTGCAGCCGTCGGCCACAGCAAACAGACCAGACAAAATGCCGCCGTCTGGATATCGAGCAATTGTTTACTCGCCAGCGAAAACAAAACCAGCATCCCGACAATCCACAGACCGATCCAAATCCAGAAATCACGGCGTCCAAGACGCCCTTTAAATGAGAATAACCACTGCTGTATGGTCATGTAGATTCCTTTATTATTACCTTCCAGAACAGTTTACCCTTTTGACAAGCCCGGCGGTTACCGTTTTAATCGTGAGCAGTAAGAATAAAAGGTACGATTGATGAAGCAAGGATTGACTCTGTTTTTATTATTGTTTTCAGTCATGTCCGTGAATACAGCGGCGCTGGCGGAAGAACCATCGACGGCAACCACGGCCCCCTATTTACTGGCGGGCGCGCCGACCTTTGACCTGTCGATTAGCCAGTTTCGCGAAAACTTTAATACGCAGAATCCGAAGCTTATTCTGAATGAATTCCGTGCCATCGACAGCAGCCGCGATCGGGCAAATCTCACCCGTGCCGCCAGTAAAATCAATGAAAACCTGTATGCGTCCTCCGCCCTTGAGCGCGGCACCTTAAAAATCAAAAGTATGCAGATAACCTGGCTGCCGATTCAGGGGCCAGAACAAAAGGCGGCCAAAGCGAAAGCGCTGGAATACATGACCGCCGTCATACGCACCGTCGCGCCGTTGTTGACGAAAGAACAGAGTCAGAAAAAGCTGCAAAAACTGCTCGCTGCCGGCAAAGGTAAGCACTATTACGCCGAAACGGAAGGCGCAATTCGCTATGTTGTTGCAGATAACGGCGAAAAGGGGCTGACCTTCGCTGTTGAACCGATTAAGCTGGCACTATCAGAAAGTCTTGAGAAAGCGAATTGATGACAAAAAGCAAAGCCTTTCCGCAGACGAATCTCTATACTGTTTCACAGACCATGCTGCCCTGATGGGCGGCCATCTTCCTTAATTCGCTGACAAGCGTGGAGAAATGAAATGCGACATCCTTTAGTGATGGGTAACTGGAAACTGAACGGCAGCCGCCACATGGTAAACGAACTGGTTGCTAACCTGCGTAAAGAACTGGCTGGCGTTGCTGGCTGTGCAGTAGCAATCGCTCCGCCGGAAATGTATATCGACCTGGCGAAACACGCCGCTGCCGGTAGCCACATCATTCTGGGCGCGCAGAACGTTGACCTGAACCTGTCTGGCGCATTCACCGGTGAAACAAGCGCTGAAATGCTGAAAGATATCGGCGCGCAGTACATCATTATCGGTCACTCTGAGCGTCGTACTTACCACAAAGAGTCTGACGAGCTGATCGCGAAGAAATTCGCTGTGCTGAAAGAGCAGGGTCTGACGCCGGTTCTGTGCATCGGTGAAACCGAAGCAGAAAACGAAGCAGGTAAAACGGAAGAAGTTTGCGCACGCCAGATTGACGCAGTACTGAAAACTCAGGGCGCAGCAGCATTCGAAGGCGTGGTTATCGCTTACGAACCTGTATGGGCTATCGGTACCGGTAAATCTGCAACGCCTGCTCAGGCTCAGGCAGTCCACAAATTCATCCGTGACCACATTGCTAAAGCTGATGCGAAAATCGCTGAACAAGTGATCATCCAGTACGGCGGTTCCGTAAACGCAGCAAACGCTGCTGAACTGTTCGCTCAGCCGGACATCGACGGCGCGCTGGTTGGCGGTGCATCGCTGAAAGCAGACGCTTTCGCCGTAATCGTTAAAGCCGCTGAAGCCGCTAAACAGGCCTAAGTTGTTAAAAGGGGAGCATCGCTCCCCTTCTTATATCTGCTTTACCAGTATCCCAGCCAGTGCCACCAGAAGGCCCCCGTAACACCCCAGATGGTCAGGTTGACCACACTCATCACCAGTCCCGTTTTCCACCACTCAGCCAGTGTAACGTAACCCGAACCAAAGATGATTGGCGCAGTCCCTGTACCATAGTGCGTGAGCGACATCATCAACGAGGAGGAGAAGCCCAGCATCAGACCAAGCAGCGCCGGTGGAGCACCGAGGCCTAATCCGGCAGCGAAGAAAGCCGCGAACATGGCCGTGATATGTGCAGTGGTACTGGCGAAAAAGTAGTGTGAATAGACATAAAGCAGGATCAGCAGCAGCGTGGCGATACTCCAGTGCACCCCGAGATGGTCAATTGCACTACCAACACTCGTCGCCAGCCACCCCACCAGACCCAGTTTGCTCAGGAAATCCGCCATCATAACCAGTGCGGCAAACCAGACTATCGTATCCCAAGCACCACGGCATTTAAGGATATCGTCCCAACTCAATACCCCTGTCACTAACAGAACAGACAAGCCAATGAGCGCCGCGCTGGTGGGGTTAACGGCCCAGGTACTGCCCATCAGCATCGCTGGAACACCTGCCCACAGGCAGAGCAGCAAAGCGAAAACCGCGAGGGTGATTTTTTCAGCCAGCGACAACGGACCGAGTGCCCCCAGTTTTTCCCGGGCAAACTCTGGCGCATTCGGTGTGCGTGTAATAGCGGGCGGATAGAGCCACCAGATGACAATAGGCATCACGACCAGTGAGACAACGGCCGGAAGAAGCGCCGCAATCGCCCACATTCCCCAAGTCATATTCAGCACCCCATCCGTCCCTTTGGTCAAAAAACTCACAATAAGCGGGTTTGGCGCGGTAGCGGTAATAAACATCGCCGAACTGATCGGGTTAATGTTGTAGTTCACCAGAGCCAGATAACGACCTGTAGCGCCGTTCTCTTTGTCACCGGGTTGAGAGCCCAAACTTTCCGCAATCGCCCGCATCACCGGGTGAATAATACCGCCGCCGCGCGCGGTATTGCTTGGCGTAACGGGTGCGATCAGCGTTTCTGCCAGCGTTAGCGCCCAGGCGATACCCAACGTTCTTTTGCCAAACAAAGCAATAAACCCATAGCCGATACGCGCGCCCAGCCCCGTTTTCAACAGGCTTTGCGACAACATAATCGAGATGCCGATCAGCCAGATTAGCTGGTTGGAGAAACCACTTAACGCATCGCTCAGCGCCGCGGTGGGTTTACCGGGGTGCGTCACGCCGGTCATGGCTACCAGCATAATCGCCACAATCGCAATCGCGCCGATAGGCATGGCTTTACCAATAATTGCCGCGATAGTACCGATAAATAACGCCAGCAGATGCCACGCCTCGGGGGTAACATCTGCTGGACATGGGATAACAAACCAGATGGTCAGCGTAATAACAATCGAGATGATGGCAGGCCAACAGCGGATGGGGGTCAATCTGTCCATGAATCAATCCTTGAGTTTCCAGCACGCAATTATGCGCTCAGGTATTAACCAATATCGGGGCGCATAATACAATTCACCCACTCACAAAACAAAAAATTAACATTCAGATACAACTATAATTTCCCCAACACGCTAAACCACAGATAATCCAGCGGCAGCAGTATCAGATACGTTGCCGCCGCCAGCGTGATACACAGCAGCATTCCAGCTCTTGCCGGTACTTTTCCTAACGCCATTGCCACCACAATAGGTGATGCCTGATACGGCAATAGCGGTGTGGAATAGCCCAATACCTGAATCATAATCACCGAGAGTAGCGGGAAGCCGGTCGCATCTGAAAAACTTTGTGCCAGTGTGGTATACAGTGCCGGAACGCCGTTCGCCGTCATGATAAAATTGAGTGCGGTGGTAATGCCGGTCAATGCAAGGAAGCTGGTAAACGGTTTGTCCGCATCCAGCGGCATCACCTGTAACAGCGCCTCGCCTACCGCGCTACCGATACCGGTCTGCGTCACGGTGATGGCCAGTCCCAGGATACCCGCCACGTAAATGCAGGTACGGATATTCACCCCACTGGAAAATTCTTCGCCATTAATAAATCCTACGCGCGGCAACAGCGTAATCACCGCCGCCACCAGCCCGGTCCACGCCGGCCCCACACCATGCCAGCTTTCGCTGACCCACAGAAACAGCACCACCGCTAACATCCAGGCCAGACGTTTTTCATCACGACTCATTGGTTCAGGCGGCGTCAGATCGCGCGGCGCATGAGGTTGGCCGGGAAACAGCCAGCAGATAAGACCAATGAGCACCGCACCTTTTAGCCAACCCAACACGGGTGTATGCAGCAGCAAATAGGGAAGATAATTCAAGTGGATACCCCAGGAACCTTCCGCTGCGCCACTCATCACCAGGTTTGGTACGTTAGCAGGTAAGATCGTGGCGGAAAGCTGGAAGGTACCAAAACCCACGGCAAGCGCCAGACCATACCAGGCGCGCGTGCCGTCGTTAATTCCAGCCCGTTTCGCCATCGCCGCCACAATCGGCATCAGCAACGCAATACGGCCCATGTTGGACGGCATGACGAACGCCAGCGCGTAACTCAATAGCACCACGCTCGCGACCATTAATGGCCAGGAGTCTGTCAGTCTTGACGACAATGCCCTCGCTGCCCGGTCCGCCAGCCCCGTTTTACGAATCGCGATGCCCAGCACAAAACCACTGAAGACCAGCCAGAACGCCGATGAGGCAAAGCCGCCAAAGATGACATCCGGTGGCGCGATTTTGGCCACCATCGCCACGGCAAAGAAAAGCAGCGCCGTGATAAATTCCGGCAACAGCGACGTTGCCCAAAGCAAAATGGTGACGCCGACCACCAGAGAGGGAATAAACAGAGGGTGCGTAAGCCAGAGCGACATGCCTGTCTCCTGTTGTTTTTTTCAACAAGAATACGGGGACAGGCAAAGAGAGTAAACGCCAGATTAAGGGGGGCTAACGCAGAATATCACATTGATGATCCTGGATTTCCTCAGCGGAGGCGAGATTCAGCGACAGCAGGTCACGCTGAGTCGCCAGCAGGACAAAGGATTCGTCGCTTTGACGCACCATCGCCAGCGCATAGCTTCCCATCCGCTCACGCGCATCCGGCACCTCTTCAGCCAGCATCATAAACGGGCTGCGCTGCGCCAGTTCGTTTTCCGTCACACGACGCGCCAGATATTCATGCCCGCGCAATCCGCCGGGCAATGGCAACCAGCGAGTGCTAATTTTCGCCATATTGTCATCCAGTTGCGTTCTGACGTCGGGTCGCAGGCAGGAGATATGAATGTGAAAGTGATTTTGCGTACGCCCGGTACGTGAGTTAATTGTCAGCGATACCGCCTTATCAGGGATCTCCTGACCGTATTTTTGACTCATAAAACTACGTGCCTGCCAGGCTAGCCAGAAAAAATTCGGTGTTCCAGATTCCAACAGCAACGGGCTCTCCGTGCCATTGATACGGTAGGTTGGCATCAACAGATATTGCAGCGGACCGTTTCGGTCTTTGAACACCACATATCCGGCATCGGGTTTAACTTCAGTACACGGCGCGGGATTGTGCTGCTGCAACTGATGTGGCAGGCATTGCTCAAGGACTATCTGGCGTAACGCGTCCGGGTTACCGCTGAATTTCCAGTACCCTATGCCCGCAGCGGCGGCGACCACAATAACCGCCAGTAAAAGATAACCTGCTTTTTTCATTACGCGTTCCCTGTATCCCATTGAGGCGCAAGAGTAACGCAAAACGATGACAAATAAAAAACCCGGTCGCGCTATGCCACCGGGTTCTGCCGTGACCTCAACCTTTAGCGTTTGCTGATCTGGTCAAAGGTACCGCCGTTAGAAAAATGCGTTTTCTGCGCTTTCGTCCAGCCGCCAAACTCTTCATCAATGGTGAACAGTTTCAGTTTCGGGAATGCGCTTTCGTATTTCTTCGCGACGTCAGCATCACGCGGGCGATAGTAGTTTTTCGCCGCAATCTCCTGACCTTCCGGGGAATAGAGATACTTCAGGTAAGCTTCTGCCACCGCTTTGGTATCTTTCTTTTCCACGACTTTATCGACAACGGAAACGGTCGGCTCAGCGAGGATAGACTCACTTGGGGTGACTATCTCGAATTTATCTTTGCCTAACTCATTCGTTGCCAGCAACGCTTCGTTTTCCCAGGCGATCAGCACATCACCGATACCGCGTTCAACGAAGGTATTGGTTGAGCCGCGCGCGCCGGAATCCAGCACTTCCACGTTTTTAAACAGAGCTTTGACGAAGTCCTGCGCTTTGGCCTGATCGTTGTTGTTGTTGTGCAGAGCGTAGCCCCATGCCGCCAGATAGTTCCAGCGTGCGCCGCCTGAGCTTTTCGGGTTTGGTGTAATCACTGACACACCCGGTTTGACCAGATCGTTCCAGTCATGAATTTGCTTTGGGTTGCCTTTGCGTACCAGGAAGACAATGGTGGAGGTGTAAGGCGCAGAGTTGTCCGGCAAGCGTGTAATCCAGTTTTTATCGATACGGCCACGCTCAGCAATGGCATCCACATCGTAAGCCAGCGCCAGCGTCACGACATCGGCTTCAATACCGTTGATGACAGAGGTCGCCTGTTTACCAGAGCCGCCGTGTGACTGGCGGATAACGACGTTATCGCCGGTTTCCTGCTTCCAGTGTGCGCTGAATGCTTTGTTGTACTGCTCGTACAGTTCACGTGTTGGATCGTACGATACGTTAAGTAACTGAATATCCTTTGCCAGAACGCTGGTCGATGCCAGCAATAATGTTAACCCTACGCCCCATTTGTTCATCGCCCAGCTCTCTTATGTGATGTTGTGATGAGCAAAGCGTGCCAGAAAGAGATCCAAACATTAAAGAATAAAAAAAGATTTGCTATAACTTCGAGGAATAAATCCGAGGGGTTGCCGGATGGCGGCTAACGCCTTATCCGGCCTACAAGTTTCTGCAACCTGTAGGCCTGATTAGCGTAGCGCCATCAGGCGCGCAAAAAATACAATCAGTACAGTTTTTTCGCGCAGTCCAGCCAGTCACCTTTGAACGGACGCTTCATGTTTTCGATAGCGTCGATAATGTCGTGGTGAACCAGTTGCTCGTTCTGAATACCGACGCAGCGACCACCATGACCTGCCAGCAGCAGTTCAATAGCATATGCGCCCATTCGGGATGCCAGAATACGGTCGTAAGGAACCGGAGAACCACCACGCTGGATGTGACCCAGTACGGTAGAGCGCGTTTCACGGCCCGTTTCTTTTTCAATGTAATGTGCCAGTTCATCAACGTCACACATGTGCTCAGTGATCGCTACGATGGCGTGTTTTTTACCTTTTGCGATACCGGCTTTGATTTCAGCAACCAGATCGTCACGGCTAAATTCAACTTCCGGAACCACGACAAATTCACAGCCACCGGCAATTGCTGCAGCCAGGGTCAGGTCGCCGCAGTAACGGCCCATCACTTCAACGATGGAGATACGCTGGTGAGAAGAAGAAGTATCACGCAGACGGTCAATCGCTTCGACGACGGTACCCAATGCGGTGAAATAACCGATGGTGTAGTCGGTGCCTTTAATATCGTTGTCGATAGTGCCCGGCAAGCCGATGCACGGGAAGCCCATTTCAGTCAGGCGTTTTGCACCCATGTAAGAACCGTCACCACCGATAACAACCAATGCGTCGATGCCACGTTTCTTCAGATTTTCGATAGCCACTGCACGCACATTTTCGTCGCGGAATTCCGGGAAGCGAGCAGAACCGAGGAAAGTACCACCACGGTTGATCATGTCGGACACGCTGTAGCGGTCAAGCTGGACCATACGGTCTTCATACAAACCCAGGTAGCCATCATGGATCCCCATGACTTCCAGTCCTTCCGTTAACGCTGCACGTACAACACCACGGATTGCTGCGTTCATGCCCGGCGCATCACCGCCGCTTGTCAACACACCGATTTTCTTAATCATGACTACCTCTGAACTTTGGAATGCAAAATGAAATCTGCTGCCGGAAGTCGATTCCGCATATCGAAACGATCCAACGAATATGCAGATAGTATAACAATCACTTCCTGCTGAATTGATTCAGGTCAGGCCAAATGGTGGTAATTTATACACAAAATGCTGGCCCGGCTCACTTTTTACAACGAATTATGAAAGCTCAAACATCTTGCCTTCCTTGGGTACGACTGAACAGGGATCCTGGTGAATAATCACATCCGATCCCGGGAAACGCCGTAAAATTGCCTGCTCCACCTGCTCAGCCACTAAATGCGCCTGAACGAGCGGCAGATTATCTTCCATTTCCAAATGAATCTGAATAAAGCGGGTCGGCCCTGACTGCCGCGTGCGAAGATCGTGAGCGCCGCTGACACCTGGCCATGACGTCACTATATCAATAATTTCCTGACGTTCCTCATCGGGTAAGGCGCGATCCAGCAAGGATTGCACTGCCTCATACCCCATGCGTAATGCACTATATAAAATATAGATGCCAATCCCGAGCGCAAACAAGGCATCCGCACGATGCCAACCATACCAGGCCAGTCCAAGCGCAACGAGAATCGCACCGTTCATCATAACATCAGACTGATAATGAAGCATATCTGCCCGTACAGCCTGACTTTGCGTACGTTTCACCACCCAGCGCTGAAACGTGACCAGAATGATAGTACAAATTAACGCAATAACGGTGACAACTACCCCGACACCCGGATCTTTCATCGGCGTCGGTTGGATGAGATGCTGAATCCCGGTCAGGAATAAAAACAACGCCGAACCGGAAATAAACATACTTTGCGCTAGCGCCGCCAGAGATTCAGCTTTCCCGTGCCCAAACGTGTGCTCATCATCTGCTGGCTGCAACGAATAACGCACCACCAACAGATTGGTTAGCGACGCAGCGATATCGACCAGGGAATCCACCAATGCCGCCAGAATACTGACCGATCCGGTGTACCACCACGCAAAAATTTTGATCAAAAGTAACAGAGAAGCCATCACGGTCGCAGCGATTGCCGCCCGACTGACCAGTCGCCCATAGGTTTGATTCATAAACACTCCTGCCAGAATATGCCGCTAGTATAACGGATGAAGTAAAACAGTCAGGCAATAACCGAGTGACAAATTTTGGGCAAAAAAAACCCCCACATCATGTGGGGGAAGACAGGGATGGTGTCTATGGCAAGGAAAACAGGGTTACTACTGGGAACGTGAGTTGCTACTACTCAATAAATTCAACGATGAGCTTTTTTGCCATTGCGTTACATCGCGCAGTTGCTCCATTCGTTGTTCATGTTTCTCATTTAAAACCGCTTGCTGCTCGGGCGTTAACAGGCGATACATCTGGTTGCGGACCCTGGCTATTTCAACCTGGCGGGCAACCTGTTCTTGTGCCATTTTTTCTGCCTGAGCGCGCACAGCGCTTTCATCAAATTTCTCTGCGGTGACAAGACGATGCATTGTCTCCATTTCGCTAACATTTACAGGAGGCTGTTCGTGTCTTGCCTGCTGCATTAAATCTCGCATCTGTTGACGTTGATGTTCGGTTAAACTGATACCGTCAAACATGTGGCTCTGTACGCTGCGCTGCGATGAGCCTTCACCCAGGTGCCAGTGATCGCCTGTGACGACTTCAGCTGCATGGCTTAAAGTACTGAGTGCCAGCGTTGAGGCCATGACGGCAGCGGTAACTTTGCCCATCACTTGCTCCCAAAATCTTTTCTGTCGCGATTCAACGAGAGACAGTTTACGATTCGGGCTGCAAACATGCGTCAGGGGGTGTAAAACAACGTAAAGTCATAGATTAGCGACGCCTGATGACGTAATTTCTGCCTCGGAGGTACGTAAACAATGAATAAAATCCTGTTAGTTGATGATGACCGAGAGCTGACTTCCCTGTTAAAGGAGTTGCTCGAAATGGAAGGTTTCGATGTGCTGGTTGCCCATGATGGGGAGCAGGCACTTGAGCTTCTGGATGACAGCATCGATTTACTTTTGCTCGACGTCATGATGCCGAAGAAAAACGGCATCGATACACTGAAAGCGCTTCGCCAGACACACCAGACGCCCGTAATCATGCTGACCGCTCGCGGCAGCGAATTGGATCGCGTACTCGGCCTTGAGCTGGGTGCAGACGACTATTTACCCAAACCCTTTAACGACCGCGAACTGGTTGCGCGTATCCGCGCTATTCTGCGCCGCTCTCACTGGAGCGAACAACAGCAGACCAGCGATAATGGCTCGCCGACGCTGGAAGTGGATGCGTTAAGCCTGAATCCGGGTCGCCAGGAAGCCAGCTTTGATGGGCAAACCCTGGAGTTAACCGGCACCGAATTCACCCTGCTTTATTTACTGGCACAGCATCTCGGCCAGGTCGTTTCTCGTGAACACCTGAGTCAGGAAGTCCTGGGTAAACGCCTGACGCCGTTTGACCGCGCTATCGACATGCACATCTCGAACCTACGTCGTAAGCTGCCAGAGCGGAAAGACGGGCACCCGTGGTTTAAAACCTTGCGTGGTCGCGGCTACCTGATGGTCTCCGCTTCATGATAGGAAGCTTAACCGCACGCATCTTTGCCATTTTCTGGTTAACGCTGGCGCTGGTGTTGATGTTGGTACTGATGCTGCCCAAGCTCGACTCACGTCAGATGACCGAGCTACTGGACAGCGAGCAGCGCCAGGGGTTGATGATCGAGCAACACGTTGAAGCTGAGCTGGCAAACGACCCACCCAACGATCTGATGTGGTGGCGTCGCTTGTTCCGTGCTATCGACAAGTGGGCACCGCCAGGACAGCGGTTATTGCTTGTCACTACAGAAGGACGTGTGATCGGCGCAGAACGCAACGAAATGCAGATCATTCGTAACTTTATTGGTCAGGCTGATAACGCTGACCATCCGCAGAAGAAAAAATATGGTCGCGTTGAGATGGTCGGGCCCTTCTCCGTCAGAGACGGTGAAGATAACTACCAGTTGTATCTCATTCGACCAGCCAGCAGTTCACAGTCTGATTTCATCAACCTGTTGTTTGACCGGCCCCTGTTGCTGCTGATCGTCACCATGCTCGTCAGCTCGCCGCTGCTGCTTTGGCTGGCATGGAGCCTGGCGAAACCAGCGCGTAAGCTGAAAAATGCGGCGGATGAGGTGGCACAGGGTAACCTGCGTCAGCATCCGGAACTGGAAGCCGGCCCGCAGGAATTTCTGGCGGCAGGTGCCAGTTTTAACCAGATGGTGACCGCGCTGGAACGCATGATGACCACACAGCAACGCCTGCTGTCGGACATCTCTCACGAGTTGAGAACGCCACTAACACGTTTGCAACTGGGGACTGCGCTGCTGCGCCGTCGTAGCGGTGAGAGCAAAGAGCTGGAGCGCATTGAAACAGAAGCGCATCGGCTGGACAGCATGATCAACGACCTGCTGGTGATGTCGCGTAATCAGCAGAAGAACGCGCTGGTCAGTGAAACCGTGAAGGCTAATCAGCTATGGGGCGACGTGTTGGATAACGCCGCCTTTGAAGCCGAGCAGATGGGCAAATCGCTTACCGTGAATTTCCCGCCGGGACCGTGGCCGCTGTATGGCAACCCGAACGCACTGGAAAGCGCATTGGAAAACATTGTGCGTAATGCCCTGCGCTATTCACATACGAAGATTGAAGTTGGCTTCGCGGTGGATATTGACGGGATTACCATCACCGTAGACGACGATGGTCCAGGCGTGAGTCCTGAAGACAGAGAGCAGATTTTCCGTCCATTCTATCGCACCGATGAAGCGCGCGATCGTGAGTCCGGTGGGACAGGTCTGGGTCTGGCGATTGTTGAAACCGCTATTCAGCAGCATCGAGGCTGGGTGAAGGCAGAGGACAGTCCGCTGGGAGGTCTACGTCTGGTGCTTTGGCTACCGCTGTACAAACGTACCTAATCAATTTCGGCCTACATCGTGTAGGCCGATTTTTTATACACCATCACAGGTTTACGCCAGGCGGGAAATTTCTGGCGCGAGGATCCACTCTGCGCTGTCATTCCACACATCCATATGGGTAATTTTTCCTTCACGGACTTCGAAGCGATCGATATAACGGTTGCCCGCAAACGCACGACCATCAGGCCATTCGCCATACAGCGTACCGTTCGAATAAACCACTACGCAGTCTTCGTGCGCTACCGCATCAAACTCACCCAGCGCTTTTTTTACCCACTTATAGCGTTCGCCATTAAAGCGGGCAATATCCGCTGCACCGGCCATTTCTCGCCGTCCGGTAAAGGTAATCTTCACCTCAGGATGCGTAAACGTCGCTGCACGCTCAGCATCGGGGATCATCGAGGCAATCAGAAACGCTTTAACAATTGCCACCGCATTTTCAGATTCAGTCATTACACTTCCGTCCTTTCCTGAGGGGGATGACTGCCCCATAACCGTCGGGCATTGTCTTCAATTTTGCCACTCAGGCGACGTTTCTGCATTGTCCTGGTCCAGCTTTTCGATAATCCTGCCGCTGACAGCAGGCGGTGATACTGGTCATCGTCAAACGGCATATGCCACGCAATGGCAATGGCCTCCCGCAGACTGACATCGCTCACACGCGACACCAGTTCCAGCGGCGCATCCGCGGACACTTGCCCCGGCGCGATAACACTGTACAACCAGCCTATCTTCCCCGAAGCCTGCATCTGACTGGCCATATCGCTAATGCCAAAATGGAAATTCAGCTTAAAACACGGTGAACGCGGCTGTGTGACCTGAATCAGCGCCTCGCCCCACTGGAAAATATCGCCGATATAGACATTCTCTTCTGTCAGCCCAAGCGTCGAGAGATTCTCCCCAAAGGCGGGGGCGACAAATAACTCCGCCTGTTCGGGGAATTCTTGTATCCAGTGCTGATAGTGTTCACGCGGATAGTGGCACAGCGCGCGATCCGGCCCGCCATGAATTTTAGTCTCCGCCTGTTCATCGCCCGTGAGCCCCAGATCGGTCAGCATCAACTCGCCATCAACCTGAACTTTAGCAATCGCGCTGGGACGGCTTCCCGTGTAGTCCCGAATCTTGCCTGTAAAAACATCGACCGGATATCGCATCTGTTCCCTCTCCCGATAAATTTCTTCCATTACACCATATTTATTTTACCCCAGTCGCTCAAAATGAGAGCACGGTTCACATGAAAATTAGGGACACATGCTATCAATGTAATCTTGTTTTGAAACATCATTTCAATTAAGGAGTCGACAACGTGACTGGTCAATCGCAATTTGCTGGCGTCTGGTGTCCTTCCATTACGCCAATGGACAATGATGGCAAGATCGATCTCAATGGTCTGAGCCAGCATCTCAAACGCCTTACTGAGGCAAAAATCGACGTTATTTTGTTGATGGGCAGCATTGGGGAATTTGCTTCCTTTACGCTCGAAGAAAGGCTGTTGCTGATCCGTGAAGCCCGTACGATGAGCTCGCTGAAGATGGTCGCGAACGTCTCATCCACCTGCCAGAATGATGTTTTGTTGATGGCCCAGGAGGCGCATCGCGCCGGTTACGATGCCGTCATGATCCTGCCGCCCTACTACTACGGACAAACGGCGAAACAGCTGCTGAGCTACTTCCGTCAGTTGGGGCAGAAACTCAGCGGTAAATGGTTTGCTTATAACTTCCCGGCACGCACCGGCTGCGATTTAACCCCCGAATTGGTAGCCACCCTCGCCGCTGAGTTCCCGAATTTTGCTGGCATTAAAGACACCGTCGACTGTCAGTCCCATACCCGCAGCATGATTCAGACCACCCGAGCCGTGCGGGAGGATTTTGCCGTGCTGTCCGGCTATGACGAATACTACATTCCCAACCTGTTGGCAGGTGGCGCGGGGATCATCTCGGGCCTCAACAACGTTATGCCTGAGCTATTTGTCAGCGCACGCGAGGCGTTTAAGCAGGGCGATCTGGCGGTGCTGCGTGAGATTCAGGATAAGATTGGCACCTACATGTCCATCTACGCCATCGGCGAGGATTTTGTCACTACCATCAAGACCGTTGTGTCACGGAAGTTTGGCTATTGCACCGGAGTATCACGAAACGCGGGTGGAGAGTTGAACGAGAGTGAGTGTCGGACTATTGATGAGGTGTTCGTCGTCAAAGGTTAACGCATTAAGCCGGATGGTGCAGACCATCCGGCAAAAGAGGCTTACTTCACGGTACCGCGAAGATCAATTTCCGCCGCTCTGGCTTTGGCTCTTTTCGACCAGATGGATGTGATAATCGGTACGAGGATCGAGGTTACAATCACTGAGGTCGCCACCAGGGAGGTGGCCGCTGGTGCCATCGGTTTGAACGCCGGAACCATTTCAGCAATCAGCACCGGTGTGGCAACGGCCGCACCAGCAGAACTGGACGCCGCAATCCCCGCAGTACCATCCCCACCACCAATCAGTTTATCGGCAATAATCAACGGAATGCCGGTAATGATAATGACCGCTACGCCCAACAGAATACCCAGAACGCCAGTCTGCGCAATGACGCTCAAATCAATAGTGTTACCCAATGCGAAGGCAAAGAAAGGGATCAGCGTCTGCACGGCTTTACTGAAGAATTCCCGCAGCTCAGGATCCAGATTACCCAGCGCAAAACCAATCAGGAACGGCAATACCGCCCCCACAAATACATGCGGTTCAAACGACGCAATCCCGGCGGTTCCCAGAATGACCATGGTCATCAACGGACCTGACTCCAGCGACATCAGGACAAACGCCCCAGCCTCTTCTTTGGTGCCGTATTGCTGCATGATCGAGGCATACAGCCCGCCGTTAGTCATATCCATTGCAGCCACCAGCGCCAGCGTGGACAACCCGGCGAAGAACCCCACTTCCACGCCATGTTCAGGAAGAATGCGCGATGCAATTGCCGCTACCACCCATGCGACCAGGATCTTGGTTATCACTAACGTGCCGGATTTACGCAGTACGGTTCCGGTAGCGCTCAGCTTAATCGACGCCCCCATGCAAAAGAACCAGACGGCCAGAATCGGCACCGTACCGGTGATCATACCGTTGGTAAATGAGCCGAAGTATTTCCCGGCACCGGGTGAAAAGGTGTGACATAACGCGCCCAGAAAAAGTGGTACTAACATCATACCGCCTGGGATTTTCTCTATCGTACGTTTGATCTGCATTTCCATCACCTGTAGACATAAAAATGGGGCAATTTTTATGGGCGACTGCATCTTGCTTTTGAGATGCGCCCGTCTTGATGAAAAGAAGATAGACATTCAGAGAAACTATAAAAGTGATCCCACTCGCATAATAAAACCTTGTTTCAATTTAAATGGATCAATGTTCCTATGTTGATTTTGATCACAAAAAAGCCCCCACAGGCATCGCTTGCAGGGGCTGTATCACGTCATCAGATCCCGACCTGATCAGCATAACGTTCTCAGGTTTCAGGCATCATTAAACTTATTTTTTTGCGGCAAAACGCGCTGCGGCTTCGTCCCAGTTCACTACGTTCCAGAACTCTTTGATGTAGTCCGGGCGACGGTTCTGGAATTTCAGGTAGTAAGCGTGTTCCCAGACGTCCAGGCCCACAATTGGGAAGCCGGAAGCACCAGAGATAGCTTCACCCATCAGCGGGGAATCCTGGTTAGCGGTGGAAACAACAGCCAGTTTGTCACCTTTCAGAACCAGCCACGCCCAGCCGGAACCGAAACGAGTGGCTGCTGCTTTTTCAAATTCAGCTTTGAAGTTGTCAACGGAACCGAAGTCACGTTCGATAGCCGCTTTCAGGTCGCCCTGCAGCGTGGTACCGGTTTTCAGGCCTTTCCAGAACAGGCTGTGGTTAGCGTGACCGCCAGCGTTGTTACGCAGAACGGTTTTCTTATCCGCAGGCAGCTGATCCAGTTTGGTAATCAGCTCTTCAGCAGACAGGCTCGCGAATTCAGGCAGGCTTTCCAGCGCAGCATTAGCGTTGTTTACGTAAGCCTGGTGGTGTTTGGTATGGTGGATTTCCATCGTCTGCTTATCGAAGTGCGGTTCAAGGGCATCATAAGCGTACGGCAGGGATGGCAGTGTATAACTCATAATCATCTCCAGTATTGTCGGGCGGCCAGTGTTAACGCCGCGTAAGCAGTTGGGTCATTATAGTTAATTAAATGATATTGAAAATGATTATCAATGCCGTACTTTTTACAGGGTCTTAATTATTCATCACCATTACTGAAGATGTGAGCCAAATCACCCAGTTAACGTGATGATTGCCAACAAGAGGACAAAGGCGGCAATCGTCAAAAGGTTAATCATCTGCGTAATTTTTAAACTCGTTGTGTCGGAGGGGTTATGACCGACGATAAAAAATAACGAGGATTCAGTCATGAGTAACGCGATTACGATGGGTATTTTTTGGCATTTGATAGGTGCAGCCAGCGCAGCCTGTTTCTATGCCCCGTTCAAACAAGTTAAACATTGGTCATGGGAAACAATGTGGTCGGTTGGCGGGATCGTCTCCTGGCTTATCCTGCCATGGACCATCAGCGCCATGTTGCTTCCCAATTTCTGGGCCTACTTCAGCTCTTTTAGCCTCTCCACGCTGGCACCGGTATTCCTGTTTGGCGCGATGTGGGGGATCGGTAATATCAACTATGGCCTGACCATGCGCTATCTCGGCATGTCGATGGGGATTGGTATTGCGATTGGTATTACCCTGATTGTCGGCACGCTGATGACCCCTATCATCAACGGTAACTTTGATGTGCTGATCAACACCAATGGCGGACGCATGACGCTACTGGGCGTATTGGTCGCGCTGATCGGCGTGGGCATTGTGACCCGCGCAGGGCAGTTGAAAGAACGTAAAATGGGCATCAAAGCAGAAGAGTTCAACCTGAAGAAGGGGCTGGTACTGGCGGTAATGTGCGGCATTTTCTCTGCCGGGATGTCCTTTGCGATGAACGCGGCGAAACCCATGCACGATGCTGCTGCCGCGCTGGGCGTCGATCCGCTGTACGTCGCGCTGCCAAGCTATGTCGTCATCATGGGCGGCGGTGCTTTAGTCAACCTGGGCTTCTGTTTTATTCGTCTGGCAAAAGTGAAAGATCTTTCGATAAAAGCCGACTTCTCGTTAGCCAAACCGCTGATCATCACCAACGTGCTGCTGTCCGCGCTCGGTGGTCTGATGTGGTATCTACAATTCTTCTTCTACGCCTGGGGCCACGCTCGCATTCCGGCGCAGTATGATTATGTCAGCTGGATGCTGCACATGAGCTTCTATGTCCTGTGCGGTGGTATTGTTGGTCTGGTGCTGAAAGAGTGGAAAAACGCGGGCCGCCGTCCGGTCAGCGTACTGAGCCTCGGCTGCGTGGTCATTATTCTCGCGGCAAATATTGTCGGTCTGGGAATGGCCAGTTAATCATTCGGGCTGCTGAGATGACGCCACTGGCTCGGCGTCATCCCGGTTTCTCGCGTGAATACCACCGAAAAGTAATTACTGTCTTCAAAGCCGCAGCGCATAGAAATTTCACCGATCATCAGTCTGCTGTGCTTGAGCAGATACTGAGCATGGCAAACCCGCACCTGGCGGAGATACTGGTTGATGGTCATTCCGGTCTGGCTGCGAAACTGCTGACGCAAAACTCGCTCACTGCACTGTTCCTGCTCGCAGAATTTATCCAGCGCAAAGGCATGTTCATGACTCCCGGCCAACGCGGTAATCAACTTATCCAACAACGTTTCACTTGATGTCGCTGGCAGCGTATCCGTGGCATAGCGATGCCGTTTGAAATGAGTCACCAGTTGCCCAAACAGCAATTCAGCCATTTCAAAAGCCAGCGGGTCACGCTGATTACTCTCGTGTTCAAGCTGACTAATTATCTGCCGGGCCTGGGACATACCAGCGCTGCCAAGCCGCCAGTGGGGCTGTCGCGGCGAGCCGTTAAATCCTGGGATCGCGCTTTCCCAGCCGACATTCAGCGTCAGCCGTTCCGGGCAGTAAATGATATTTTGCAGGACGAGATCGTTAACTGAGGTGTAGGAGTGTTTGTCTTCGGCACGGATATAAAACAGATCGCCACGGGTTATCCGGTACGGGCGATCGTTGAGAACATGCAGGCCATTGCCGCGCCACACCATCACCAGCTCGCAAAACTCATGAGTATGTTCGGCAAACACATCCTGCGGGTAACGATCGGCCACCGCGACGGCCTGTTGGTCATTCGCAAAAAAGTCTGATTTCAGAAGGACCAGATGATTCATCATCACATCACCTCAACCTGAACGCTTGCCAGGTGCGCTACGCTTATCCGGTCTACAAGGCATCCACGTAGGCCGGATAAGGCACAGCCGCCATCCGGCATAAAAGGGTATGATTATCAGCAAACGGACGGAAAAAAACGTTGATAGCTTTCGCGTTACTGGAGGCTGCTTCCAGTAATGACATCGCGTCCCTGTCGGATATCGCGCGGCGACCAGTTAAACTCCCGGCGAAACAGCGTCGAAAAATGGTTACTGTCACCAAACCCGCAGCGATAAGCGATGTCCGTCACGCTGTCATCACTGTGACGTAGCAAATGGCGGGCTTTGATAAGCCGTAGGCGGTTGAGATAGCGCTGTGGCGTCAGCCCGGTCTGTTGTTTAAGCTGACGGTGCAAAGTACGTAAAGAGAGCGAAAACTGCTCGGCTACGGCTTCCCAGCACACTTCGTCGGCAAAATTATCCTCCAGCCATGCCAGTAGTTGGTTCAGTCGCGCATCATTATCTGTTGCCGCTTCCATCAGGCTACTTTTACGCAACAGTACCAACAACTGCATGAACAAGATCTCACGATTTGCCGCCGTTGGGGTATCCATTGCCTCACCAAGATTTTCCATTTGTCCCACCAGATGCCGAACCTGCTGCAGCACGCTCTGATTCACCCGCCAGTGCGATGGATATTGCCCATTCAGCTCCTGGGGTAACAACTGATTCAGCCCGGCCAAAAACTGAAACGCATCCGGGGAACGATACAGAATATTGGTCAGACACAGGTTGTCAGTATGTTCATATAAGTGTCTGTCATGATCGCGGACAAAACACACCGTTCCCCCGCTAATGGTATAAGGCTGTCCATTGAATACATGAATTCCCGTACCATGCTCAACCACTACAATTTCATGAAAATCATGATGATGCTCTGGAAAAGCAGGCTGAGGAAGCCGGGGTTCAATCGCCACGGGCGCTTTACCTGTCGGAAAAAAATCCACGCAATGCAATACGGTCATGATGACATCCACCCCGATCAAATGAACATGGCTGAATAGTAATTAAGGGTTATCACCCTCACCTTAAATTTTTGACGCCAAAGTGCGTAAACACGGTCAATTCTTCAAGAAATAGCGGGAAAGATCGGGAATTGCGAAAGGGCTCACATCAGAAGAAACCATCCCTATTAGTAGAAACTGTGAACGCTATCACGTTCACCTTTGCCATGCTGCCAGCCGCCTATTGTCGTTGTCATTAACAAGAAGGTACGCCATTTCACGGGTTCTTAGACTGAGTGCAATGAAACTCAGAAGGACCTCGCTATGACTCTTCGCCATTGTGTCGCTGTTGATCTCGGTGCATCCAGTGGACGCGTAATGTTGGCGCGTTACGACAGTGAACACCGTACCCTGACACTGCGTGAAATCCACCGCTTTGTTAACTGCCTGCAAAAAACAGACGGTTTTGACACCTGGGACATCGACAGCCTGGAAAACGACATTCGCCTCGGTCTGCAGAAAGTCTGCGATCAAGGCATTCGGATCGACAGCATCGGCATTGATACCTGGGGCGTGGATTATGTCCTGATCGATAAAAACGGTCAGCGTGTCGGATTGCCAGTCTCTTATCGCGATAGCCGCACCAACGGCATTATGTCGCGGGCCATGACGCAGCCAGGTCAAAGTGACATTTATCGCCGTAGCGGCATTCAGTTTCTGCCCTTTAATACCCTGTATCAGTTCCGCGCGCTGGTCGAACAGCAACCAAAACTGATCCCCCAGGTGGCGCATGCCCTGCTGATCCCCGATTACTTCAGCTATCGCCTGACCGGAGAAATGAACTGGGAATATACCAACGCCACCACCACCCAGTTGGTCAATATCAACACCGACGACTGGGACGAAACCCTGCTTGCCTGGAGTGGTGCCGACAAAGCGTGGTTTGGCCGCCCCACGCATCCGGGGAACGTAATTGGTCACTGGATTTGCCCGCAGAAAAATCAAATCCCGGTGGTTGCCGTCGCCAGCCATGACACCGCCAGTGCGGTGATCGCTTCACCGCTGGCCGATAAACACAGCGCATACCTCTCTTCAGGCACCTGGTCACTGATGGGTTTTGAAAGCCGAACCCCATATGCCAACGATGCGGCACTGGCGGCGAATATCACCAACGAAGGCGGCGCGGAAGGACGCTACCGCGTGCTGAAAAACATCATGGGGCTGTGGCTACTCCAGCGCGTGTTAAAAGAGCGGCAGATAACCGACCTGCCTGCGCTTATCGCCCAAACCCAGGCGCTGCCGGCCTGCCAGTTTCTGATTAACCCCAACGACGAGCGCTTTATCAATCCTGACGACATGAGCGCGGAAATTCAGGCAGCCTGCCGCGAATCTGGCCTGCCAGTGCCGATGCAGGATGCCGAACTGGCGCGCTGCATTTTCGACAGTCTGGCGTTGCTGTACGCCGATATCCTGCAGGAACTGGCTGAGCTTCGCGGCGAAGCATTTCACCAACTGCACATCGTCGGTGGTGGATGCCAGAACGCATTACTCAACCAACTTTGCGCGGATGCCTGCGGTATTCGCGTCATATCCGGGCCTATTGAGGCCTCCACGCTCGGCAATATTGGCGTCCAGTTGATGACGCTGGATGAGCTAAACAACGTCGATGATTTCCGCCAGGTGGTACGCGCTAACTACGACCTGACAACCTTCATCCCCAATCCTGAAAGTGAAATTGCCCGCCACAAAGCGCAGTTTCAACCATTACGACAGACAAAGGAGCTTTGCGCATGACCACTCAACTTGAACAAGCCTGGGAACTGGCAAAACTGCGTTTCGCAGCGGTAGGTATTGATGTCGAGGAAGCATTACGCCAGCTCGATCGTCTGCCGGTCTCCATGCACTGCTGGCAGGGCGACGACGTAGCCGGATTCGAAAACCCGGAAGGTTCGCTCACAGGTGGAATTCAGGCAACCGGTAACTATCCGGGCAAAGCGCGTAACGCCAGCGAACTGCGTGCCGATCTGGAGCAGGCACTCAGTCTGATCCCTGGCCCTAAACGTCTGAATCTGCATGCCATTTATCTGGAATCAGAGACGCCGGTTGCCCGCGACCAAATCAAACCCGAACACTTCAAAAACTGGGTGGAATGGGCAAAAGTGAACCGCTTAGGGCTGGATTTCAACCCATCTTGCTTCTCACACCCGCTGAGTGCCGACGGTTTCACGCTGGCGCACGCCGACGACCATATCCGCCAGTTCTGGATTGACCACTGTAAAGCCAGCCGCCGCGTTTCTGCGTATTTCGGCGAGCAACTGGGTACGCCGTCGGTGATGAACATCTGGATCCCCGATGGCATGAAAGACATCACTGTTGACCGTTTAGCGCCGCGCCAGCGTCTGCTGGAAGCGCTGGATGACGTGATCAGCGAGAAGTTCGACCCGGCGCACCATATCGATGCCGTTGAGAGCAAGCTATTTGGTATCGGCGCTGAAAGCTACACCGTCGGCTCTAACGAGTTCTATATGGGTTATGCCACCAGCCGCCAGACAGCATTGTGCCTGGATGCAGGTCACTTCCATCCGACTGAAGTCATTTCCGACAAGATCTCCGCCGCCATGCTGTACGTGCCGCGCCTGCTGCTGCATGTCAGCCGTCCAGTTCGTTGGGATAGCGACCACGTGGTGCTGCTGGACGATGAAACTCAGGCGATTGCCAGTGAGATCGTGCGCCACAACCTGTTCGACCGCGTACACATTGGCCTCGACTTCTTCGACGCCTCAATCAATCGCATTGCCGCATGGGTTATCGGTACCCGCAACATGAAAAAAGCCCTGTTACGTGCACTGTTAGAGCCAACCGAACAGTTACGTCAGCTCGAAGCCAGCGGCGACTACACCGCCCGTCTGGCCCTGCTGGAAGAACAAAAATCGCTGCCGTGGCAGGCCGTCTGGGAGATGTACTGCCAGCGTCACGACACCCCAGCCGGTAGCCAGTGGCTGGAAAGTGTGCGCGCTTATGAAAAAGAGATTCTGAGCCAACGTAGCTAAGCGTGACGCCAGGCTGTAGGCCGGATAAGACGCCCTGCGTCGCCATCCGGCAGTGAATGAAACACGATTGCCGGATGGCGCTGCGCTTATCCGGCCAGCGTAAGACCCGATAACGTTCGGGCAATAAACAGGAACACCGACATGCATAACATTACCACGTCCTGGTTCGTCCAGGGGATGATCAAAGCGACTTCTGATGCCTGGCTGAAAGGCTGGGATGAGCGCAACGGCGGTAACCTGACGTTACGTCTTGATGAAGCAGATATTGCGCCATTTAGCGCCGATTTCCACGAAAAACCGCGCTATATTGCGCTGAGTCAGCCTATGCCGATGCTGGCGAACACATCATTTATCGTCACAGGTTCCGGCAAGTTCTTCCGTAATGTTCAGCTCGACCCGGCCGCCAATTTAGGCGTGGTGAAAATTGACAGCGACGGCGCGGGTTATCACATCCTGTGGGGTCTGACCCATGAAGCCGTGCCGACTTCAGAACTGCCGGCCCACTTCCTCTCTCACTGTGAACGCATTAAAGCCACCAACGGCAAAGACCGCGTAATCATGCACTGCCACGCCACCAATCTGATCGCACTGACCTACGTACTGGAAAACAACACGGCACTGATTACCCGTAAGCTGTGGGAAGGCAGCACTGAATGTCTGGTCGTGTTCCCGGATGGCGTCGGCATTCTACCGTGGATGGTACCGGGTACCGATGAGATCGGTCAGGCTACCGCGCAGGAAATGCAGCAACACTCACTGGTACTATGGCCGTTCCACGGCGTATTCGGCAGTGGGCCAACGCTTGACGAAGCGTTCGGCTTGATCGACACCGCAGAAAAATCCGCTGAGGTGTTAGTCAAAATTTATTCGATGGGCGGTATGAAGCAAACCATCACACGTGAAGAGCTGATCGCACTCGGCAAACGTTTTGGCGTGACCCCGCTGACCAGTGCCATAGAGCTGTACTGATACCTCCCCACTCAACGCCGGATGCGGCTTTGCCTTATCCGGCCTACAGGATTTTATTGTTAAGGAGAATAGTGATGAGCTTTATGTTGGCATTACCAAAAATCAGTCTGCATGGCGCAGGGGCAATCCGCGATATGGTGAGCCTTGTGGCGAACAAACAATGGGGCAAAGCGCTGATCGTCACCGATGGCCAACTGGTGAAGCTGGGTTTGCTGGATAGCCTGTTTGCCGCGCTGGATGAACATCAGATGTCTTACCACCTGTTCGACGACGTTTTCCCGAACCCAACCGAAGAGCTGGTACAAAAAGGCTATGCCGCCTATCAGGACGCAGAGTGCGACTACATTATTGCTTTCGGCGGCGGTAGCCCAATCGATACCGCTAAGGCAGTGAAGATCCTGACCGCTAACCCGGGTCCCTCCACGGCGTACTCCGGGGTGGGAAAAGTGAAAAATGCGGGCGTACCGCTGGTTGCCATTAACACCACCGCAGGTACGGCGGCGGAAATGACCAGCAATGCAGTCATTATTGACTCCGCGCGTAAGGTCAAAGAGGTCATTATCGACCCGAACATCATTCCGGATATCGCCGTGGATGATGCCAGCGTGATGCTGGAGATACCGGCGTCCGTGACTGCCGCGACCGGTATGGATGCCCTGACCCACGCCATTGAAGCCTATGTCTCCGTCGGCGCACATCCATTGACCGATGCCAACGCGTTAGAAGCGATTCGCCTGATTAATCTGTGGTTGCCAAAAGCTGTCGACGATGGGCATAACCTTGATGCCCGTGAGCAGATGGCGTTTGGCCAGTATCTCGCGGGCATGGCGTTCAACAGTGCCGGTCTTGGCCTGGTGCATGCGCTGGCGCACCAGCCGGGCGCGACACACAACCTGCCGCACGGCGTTTGCAATGCCATCCTGCTGCCAATAATCGAGAATTTTAATCGCCCCAACGCCGTGGCACGCTTTGCCCGCGTGGCGCAGGCAATGGGTGTCGATACCCGCGACATGACCGATGAGGCAGCAAGTATGGAAGCCATCAACGCGATCCGCACACTGAGCAAACGCGTAGGTATTCCTGTCGGCTTTAGTTCGCTTGGGGTAACCAAAGAAGATATCGAAGGTTGGCTGGACAAAGCGTTGGCCGATCCGTGTGCGCCTTGTAACCCACGCACAGCCAGCCGCGATGAAATCCGCGAGCTGTATCTGGAGGCGTTATGATCCGCAAAGCCTTTGTGATGCAGGTGAATGCCGATGCACACATTGAGTATCAACGTCGTCATAACCCCATCTGGCCCGAGCTGGAAGCAGTGCTGAAAGCCCACGGCGCACATCACTACGCGATTTATCTCGATGAGACGCGCAACCTGCTGTTTGCCACAGTCGAGATCGAGTCCGAAGCGCGCTGGAATGCCGTCGCCGAGACTGAGGTTTGCCAGCGCTGGTGGAAGTATATGCGTGACGTAATGCCCACCAATGCAGACAACAGCCCGGTCAGCTCAGCGCTAAAAGACGTATTTTATCTGCTGTAAGTTATATGCCCGGTGGCGCAAGCTTACCGGGCCTACGGTTTTATTTTTTGTAGGTCGGATAAGCGATAGCGCCATCCGACAATTCAATTTTGCTCAGTCTTGTAGGCCGGATAAGGCACTAACGCGCCGCATCCGGCACAACGCAACATAACAGTTAGTTCTGCTCAGAAACCAGAATCGCCTGGGTATCCGGCTCCAGTGCTTTAAAGATATGGGCTTGATCGGCGGGATAACAGATATAGTCTCCCTCACCCAACGCTTCCGGTGCCTCAGTCAACCCGACCAGCGCCTTCCCCTGCGTCACAATAATATGCTCCACCGATCCCGGTGAATGTGGCTGTGAAATGCGGTCTGCACCGGGTTGCGTCAGCAGCAGGTAGATATCCCGTCGGGCGCCTGGAGGGCAAGCTGCCAATAAAATCGCCTGATAATGGGCCTGTTCCGCCACCACTTTTGTCCCCTCACCGCGGCGAATCACCTGCGTTTTTTGCTCCTGCGGTTCCAGTAATCGGGCAAAGGGGATATCCAGCGCCACACACAGTGACCACAGCGTTTCCAGGCTAGGATTTCCATTACCGGCTTCCAACTGGGAAAGCGTAGATTTTGCAATCCCCGCACGACGTGCAATCTCTGCCAACGACAAACCGGTACGCTGACGTTCGCGCACCAGACTTTTGGCAATCATACTGATGGGTTGGGTCATATTCGACTCTGCGTTTTTTATATCGAACGAATCGTTCGACTTGTAAAGCAATTCTGTTCCGTTCATTATAATGGAAATTCGTTCGATATGGCTAAAACAGTATGAAACATTATTTCTCCAGCCTCAAAGGCGACACGATAAAAGCAATTTTTTTAGTGTGCCTGGCCGTCGGTGTGGTGGGCATGTCCTACGGCTCGCTGGCAATGGCTTACGGCTTCCCAATTTGGGTGCCCTTTGTACTCTCGATTACCGTGCTGGCCGGGGCTTCTGAATTTATGTTCATCGGTATTATCGCCAGCGGCGGAAATCCGTTGGCGGCAGCGGCGGCCGGGTTACTGGTGAATGCCCGACATGTGCCGTTTGGCGTTACGGTACGCGATCTGGTCGGTACTCGCGCCGCCAGCTTTCTCGGCTGCCATATCATGAACGATGAAAGCGTGGTGTTCGGCCTGTCGCAGAAAACACCGGAACAACGTAAAGCTGCCTACTGGTTATGCGGTCTGGGCGTCGCCATTTTCTGGCCAATTGGCACACTGATCGGTGCCGGTGTCGGTAAGCTGCTCCCGGCACCTGAAACCATTGGGTTGGATGCCGTTTTCCCTGCCATTCTGTTGGCCTTAGTGGTTCCGGCCTTTAAAAACCGCACCACGCTCATCCGTGCCTGTAGCGGGGCCGCATTGTCACTCGCATCCGTACCTTTCGCACCGGTAGGCTTGCCGGTACTGCTCTCACTGTTTGGCTTACTGGCGAGGAAAAAATAATGGGTAATATGACGCTGTTTATCGTCGGGATTGCCGTGCTGTCTTTGGGCACATATTTAATGCGCTTAGGGGGAGCAAAACTGGGAGGGCGTTTAGCCTTTTCTGAACGTTCACAGGCGTTGCTTTCTGATGCTGCAACGGTATTACTGTTCTCCGTCGCGCTGGCAACCACCTTTTATGAAGGCGAACACTTTGCCGGCATGGCGCGCGTACTCGGTGTGGGTTTTGCGGTCTTTCTCGCCTGGCGCAAGACGCCATTGATTGTGGTGATTATCGCTGCAGCAGTGGTAACCGCACTGCTGAGAATGGCGGGTATAAACTAAAAAAGCGCCCCTGGGGCGCTCTTTCTACCGTACTGAGATAACTTATTTCAGCAGTTCAGCGGTCATATGCACACGGTTACCGGTGTAAGCCTGAGTGATTTTATAATCGCTGGCACCCGCACGTTCAGCCTGAGCGGCAATTTTAGCTTCAGCGCTTTCCAGTGTGGAGCCGGTCGCTGTAACAGTCTGGGCAGCGAAAGAACCGAAAGAAGTAGCGAGAGCGATAACTGCGACAAAAGTTTTGATGCTTTTCATGATATAAACCCTTTCACTTAGTTGTTTGAGTAAGGCACTGTGCCTTGATGTGATAAATAGTAGCCTTCATATCACACAACTAAAAGCGGAAGGATTTGCCAGTCTTATTCAAATTATTTGAGAGATAAGATGTCACATAATCGGGAATCACAGTGGCTTGCAGGCAGCCGAAGAAAAACGCAACCGGCGGGAAGTTGGTTACTGCGTCAGGGTGAACCGCAAAGTAAAATTCATCTTTTACATCATGGCGTTGCACGTGCGGTGTATCACGCAGACAGCGGCGTTGAAAGGGTTAAAGAGTTCTACTTTGCCGGGGAGTACTGCTTTCTGTACCTGAACTGGCTAACCAACACGCCTGCTGATTACAGTCTGCAAATGATCGCCGCTGGTGAAACCACTGAAATCCCCTTGGCGTTGCTGGATGCGCCGGAAAATCAGGATATTAAGACCCAGCTACTGGTCCAGCAGTTGATCTACAAAGAGAAAAAAGAACAAATGCTGCTGCTCAATACCCCAGAACAGCGCTACCAGTATGTACAAACACACTTCCCGGACTGGGAGTCGCAACTCACTCAGCGCGATCTCGCCAACTATATCGGCATTACCCCCGTTAGCCTGTCTCGTATTCGCCAGCGTCTTAACAAAGGTTAACGCCTTACGCTGATGCGTCGATTATTGTCCCGTCACTCTTTCATAGATGGCGACCACAATGAACGCATTTCTTCTCTCTCAGATGCTGGCTGGCATCAGCTTCTTACTGGATATTTCCGCTTTTCATTTTCAGCGCCGGGCTATCACTTTATCTCTGCTCACCAGCTCCACTTCCCTGTTGGCTATCCATTTCTATCTTTTGGATCAACACGCTGCGGCTGGGTTAATGATCATTGCCGCATGCCGCTACGCGACGGCCATCGTCACGTTTCACCGCTGGGCGATGTGGGGATTTATGCTGGGATCGCTGCTGTGTAGCGTTTATCTTTGGCAAAATCTGTCGAGTATTTTGCCGCTGATGGGAAGCCTGCTGATGACCTTTGCGTCGTTTCAAAAACACAGCGGAAAACTACGGAGTTACACATTGTGCGGTAGCCTGTGTTGGCTACTGAACAATGTGATTGTCGGCTCGCCAGTTGCCGTAATCATGGAGCTGGCATTTTCAGGCAGCATTCTGGCCGCCTGGTGGCGTCACAGCGCGATCAGACGTTGCGGATGCGTGTAGACCGTCGCCCTGCCCGGTTTGCAAAAACCCACCAACGTCAGGTTACAGCGTTCGGCAACTTCCACGGCAAGCGTGGTCGCCGCAGAGACGGCAAACAGAATTTCCACGCCGCACATTGCCGACTTCTGCACCATCTCGTAGCTGGCGCGGCTGGAAACTAGCACCGCGCCCTGTTGCCAGCTTTCCCCTTCCACTGCGCGTCGTCCCAGCAGTTTATCCAGCGCAACGTGGCGACCCACGTCTTCATGGCCCCCCGCCAAATGGCCTGATGGCTGTACCCAGGCCGCAGCGTGCGTACAGCCTGTGAGCTGTCCCACGGGCTGATAATCGTGCAAATGCCGTAATGCGGTATCGAGGTTCGCCAGGTTAAATGTCTGGGTAAACGGCAGAGGCTGGACCGGTTTGCCAATGTCATTGAGCTGCTCCACGCCACAAACGCCGCAACCGGTACGTCCGGCCAGCGCGCGACGACGCTCCTTCAGCCCCATAAAACGACGGCTGGACAGTTCAACCTGGACTTCCAATCCATTGCAGGAAGGCACCACATCCATGCCAAAAATATCCTGCGGGGATTCAATAATGCCTTCAGACAGCGAAAAACCCATCGCAAAGTGCTCAAGATCTTTCGGTGATGCCATCATCACCACGTGCGAAATTCCGTTGTAAACCAACGCAACGGGCACTTCTTCAGCGACTTCATCTGGCTGAGGATGTTGCAAATCCTCACGCTTCCAGAGGGTCAACTGACGCGATCCTGCACAATTCATCACATTTTTGACTTCTTCTTGATGGATTTTATTCACTTTCTTTTAACCATATTGGAACACACATACCAACATTGTGGTATTCTTTACAAACCCCTCCTGGACGGAGGGAAATTCACCCAATTCTGGACCTTTGCGGTCCCGTCCGCAAAGAAAAATAACAACCACTTCCCTCGCGTTCGCGTTAAAGAAAAGCGAAGGGAATGTGACAATGTCGAAACAAGGAGCGAACCATGCAGGTCAGCAGAAGGCAGTTCTTTAAGATCTGCGCTGGCGGTATGGCAGGCACCACGGCAGCGGCACTGGGCTTTGCGCCCGGCGTAGCGCTCGCGGAAACACGGCAATATAAATTGCTGCGCACCCGCGAAACCCGTAACACCTGCACTTACTGTTCCGTTGGCTGTGGACTGTTGATGTACAGCCTCGGTGACGGCGCAAAAAATGCCAAAGCATCCATCTTCCATATCGAAGGGGACCCGGATCACCCGGTCAACCGTGGCGCGCTCTGCCCTAAAGGGGCCGGTCTGGTGGATTTCATCCACTCCGAAAGCCGCCTGAAATTCCCGGAATACCGCGCACCAGGCTCTGATAAGTGGCAACAAATTAGCTGGGATGAGGCATTTGACCGCATCGCGAAGCTAATGAAAGAAGACCGCGACGCTAACTACGTTGCGCAGAACGCTGAAGGCGTGACCGTTAACCGCTGGCTTTCCACCGGGATGTTGTGTGCTTCCGCGTCCAGTAACGAAACCGGCTATTTAACACAAAAATTCTCCCGCGCGCTGGGTATGCTCGCGGTCGACAACCAGGCACGCGTCTGACACGGACCAACGGTAGCAAGTCTTGCTCCAACATTTGGTCGCGGTGCGATGACCAACCACTGGGTCGACATTAAAAACGCCAACCTCGTTGTGGTGATGGGCGGTAACGCCGCTGAAGCTCACCCGGTCGGGTTCCGCTGGGCGATGGAGGCCAAAATTCACAACGGCGCGAAGCTGATTGTGATAGATCCTCGCTTTACGCGAACCGCAGCGGTGGCTGATTTCTATGCTCCTATTCGCTCTGGCACTGACATTGCCTTCCTGTCAGGCGTCTTGCTGTACCTGCTAAATAACGAAAAATTCAACCGCGAATACACCGAAGCCTACACCAACGCCAGTCTGATCGTGCGTGAGGATTATGGCTTCGAAGATGGCCTGTTCACGGGCTACGATGCGGATAAACGCAAGTATGACAAAACCAGTTGGAACTACGAGCTGGATGAAAAAGGCTTCGCCAAACGCGATGTTACGCTGCAACACCCGCGCTGCGTGTGGAATCTGCTGAAACAGCACGTTTCCCGCTACACGCCGGACGTGGTGGAAAACATCTGCGGTACACCGAAGGCTGATTTCCTGAAAGTCTGTGAGTACATCGCAGAAACCAGCGTAAAAGATAAAACCGCGTCGTTCCTGTACGCATTGGGCTGGACGCAGCACTCCGTTGGTGCGCAGAACATCCGCACCATGGCGATGATCCAGTTACTGCTTGGCAATATGGGGATGGCTGGCGGCGGTGTTAACGCCCTGCGCGGTCACTCGAATATCCAGGGTCTGACTGACTTAGGCCTGCTGTCACAAAGCCTGCCAGGCTACATGACGCTGCCAAGCGAGAAACAAACCGACCTGCAAACCTACCTTGCCGCCAACACGCCAAAACCGTTGCTGGAAGGCCAGGTGAACTACTGGGGCAACTACCCGAAATTCTTCGTTTCGATGATGAAAGCCTTCTTTGGCGATAAGGCGACAGCGGAAAACAGCTGGGGCTTTGACTGGCTGCCGAAGTGGGATAAAGGGTACGACGTGCTGCAGTACTTCGAGATGATGAACCAGGGCAAAGTAAATGGTTATATCTGCCAGGGCTTTAACCCGGTCGCGTCATTCCCGAACAAAAACAAGGTTGTGGCTTCACTGTCTAAACTGAAGTTCCTGGTGACCATCGATCCGCTCAATACCGAGACGTCCACCTTCTGGCAGAACCACGGTGAGTCGAACGATGTTGATCCGTCGAAAATCCAGACTGAAGTATTCCGCCTGCCATCCACCTGCTTTGCCGAAGAGAACGGTTCTATCGTGAACTCCGGTCGCTGGTTGCAGTGGCACTGGAAAGGCGCGGATGCCCCAGGGATTGCCGTTACCGATGGTGAAATCCTCGCCGGTATCTTCCTGCGTCTGCGTAAGATGTACGCCGAACAAGGTGGTGCGAACCCGGAACAGGTGCTGAGCATGACCTGGAACTACTCCACCCCGCACGAACCGGCTTCAGAAGAAGTGGCAATGGAGAGCAACGGTAAGGCGCTGGCCGATATTACCGATCCGGCAACTGGCGCGGTTATCGTGAAGAAAGGCCAACAGCTGAGCTCGTTCGCCCAACTGCGTGACGATGGTACCACCTCCAGCGGTTGCTGGATTTTCGCCGGCAGTTGGACGCCGGAAGGCAACCAGATGGCCCGTCGCGATAACGCCGACCCGTCAGGTCTTGGCAATACGCTGGGCTGGGCATGGGCATGGCCGCTCAACCGACGCATTCTGTATAACCGCGCCTCCGCTGACCCACAGGGGAATCCGTGGGATCCAAAACGTCAGATCCTGAAATGGGACGGGGCGAAATGGAGCGGAATGGATATTCCGGACTACAGCGCCGCCGCGCCGGGCAGCAACGTTGGGCCATTCATCATGCAACCTGAAGGGATGGGACGTCTGTTTGCTATCGATAAGATGGCGGAAGGTCCGTTCCCGGAACACTACGAGCCGTTTGAAACGCCGCTGGGAACTAACCCGCTGCACCCGAACGTTATCTCTAACCCTGCCGCCCGTATCTTTAAAGGCGACGAAGAAGCACTGGGTAAAGCAGATAAGTTCCCGTACGTCGGAACAACCTATCGTCTGACCGAACACTTTCACTACTGGACCAAACATGCGTTGCTTAACGCCATCGCACAGCCGGAACAGTTTGTGGAAATTGGCGAGAAACTGGCAAATAAGCTGGGCATCTCCCACGGCGATACCGTCAAAGTCTCCTCTAACCGCGGCTACATTAAAGCCAAAGCAGTGGTGACCAAACGTATTCGCACGTTGAAGGCAAACGGTAAGGATATCGACACTATCGGTATTCCTATTCACTGGGGCTACGAAGGCGTAGCTAAAAAAGGCTTTATCGCCAACACGTTAACGCCATTCGTCGGTGATGCGAACACGCAAACACCGGAATTTAAGTCCTTCCTCGTGAACGTGGAAAAGGTGTAACGGAGACGACCTATGGCTTATCAATCGCAAGACATCATTCGTCGTTCCGCCACTAACGGTTTCACTCCCGCGCCTCAGGCGCGGGACCATCAGGAAGAGGTGGCGAAGCTTATCGACGTCACCACCTGTATCGGCTGTAAAGCGTGTCAGGTGGCGTGTTCGGAGTGGAACGACATCCGTGATGAGGTGGGTAACAACGTTGGGGTGTACGACAACCCGGCTGATTTGACCGCCAAATCCTGGACGGTGATGCGCTTCTCGGAAGTGGAACAAGACGACAAACTCGAATGGCTTATCCGTAAGGATGGCTGTATGCACTGTGCCGATCCGGGCTGTCTGAAAGCATGCCCGGCTGAAGGGGCAATCATTCAGTATGCCAACGGTATCGTCGACTTCCAGTCCGAGCAGTGTATCGGCTGCGGCTATTGTATTGCAGGCTGCCCGTTCGACGTACCGCGCCTCAACCCGGAAGACAACCGCGTCTATAAATGTACGCTGTGTGTTGACCGCGTGGTGGTGGGCCAGGAACCGGCCTGTGTAAAAACTTGCCCAACCGGTGCCATTCATTTCGGCACCAAAGAGTCGATGAAAACGCTGGCGGGCGAGCGTGTCGCGGAGCTGAAAACACGTGGTTACGAAAATGCGGGTCTGTACGATCCGGCAGGCGTTGGCGGTACGCACGTGATGTATGTGCTGCACCATGCTGACAAGCCGAACCTGTATCACGGCTTGCCAGAGAACCCGGAAATCAGCGCCACCGTCAAATTCTGGAAAGGCATCTGGAAACCCCTCGCAGCGGTCGGCTTTGCAGCGACATTTGCGGCCAGTATCTTCCACTACGTCGGTGTAGGCCCAAACCGTGCGGAAGAGGAAGAAGACAATCTGCATGAAAAAGACGACGAGGTGCGCAAATGAAACGACGTGACACCATCGTGCGCTACACGGCGCCGGAACGCATCAACCACTGGGTAACCGCCTTCTGCTTCATTCTGGCGGCGGTGAGCGGGATGGGCTTTCTCTTCCCGTCGTTTAACTGGCTGATGCACATCATGGGCACTCCGCAGCTGGCGCGAATTGTGCACCCGTTTGTCGGCGTGATTATGTTTGCCTCGTTTATCATCATGTTTTTCCGATACTGGCACCACAATCTAATCAATCGGGATGATATCTTTTGGGCGAAGAATATTCGTAAGATTGTCGTCAACGAGGAAGTAGGTGACACGGGACGTTATAACTTCGGCCAGAAATGCGTATTCTGGGCGGCGATTATCTTCCTGGTCCTGTTGCTGGTTAGCGGAGTGGTCATCTGGCGTCCGTATTTTGCGCCTGCTTTCTCAATCCCGGTGATCCGATTCGCGTTAATGCTGCATTCATTTGCCGCAGTAGCGTTAATTGTGGTTATCATGGTGCACATTTACGCCGCCCTTTGGGTGAAAGGCACCATTACCGCGATGGTGGAAGGATGGGTTACCAGTTCATGGGCGAAGAAACATCACCCACGCTGGTACCGTGAAGTCCGAAAGACAACGGAAAAGAAAACTGAATGAGTATTCGCATAATCCCGCAAGATGAGCTGGGTTCGAGCGAGAAACGCACGGCGGATATGATTCCGCCGTTGTTATTCCCCAGACTCAAAAATTTGTATAACCGCCGCGCCGAACGTCTGCGCGAGCTGGCCGAGAACAACCCGCTGGGTGATTATCTGCGCTTTGCCGCGCTGATCGCCCACGCGCAGGAAGTGGTGCTGTATGACCATCCGCTGCAGATAGATCTGACCGCTCGCATCAAAGAAGCGAACGATCAGGGTAAACCACCGCTGGATATCCACGTCCTGCCGCGCGATAAACACTGGCAAAAACTGCTGCAGTCGTTAATTGCAGAGCTGAAGCCAGAAATGAGCGGCCCTGCACTGGCGGTGATCGAAAATCTGGAAAAAGCCTCAGAGCAGGAACTTGAGCTGATGGCCAGCGCGCTGTTTGCCTCTGATTTTGCCTCTGTCAGCAGCGACAAAGCACCGTTCATCTGGGCGGCCTTGTCGCTCTACTGGGCGCAGATGGCAAGTCTGATCCCTGGCAAAGCACGTGCGGAGTACGGTGAACAACGCCAGTACTGCCCGGTATGTGGTTCAATGCCTGTTTCCAGCATGGTGCAAATTGGCACTACTCAGGGGCTGCGCTATCTGCACTGCAACCTGTGTGAAACCGAGTGGCACGTCGTGCGCGTGAAATGCAGCAACTGCGAACAGAGCCGTGATTTGAACTACTGGTCACTGGATAACGAGCAAGCGGCAATTAAAGCAGAAAGCTGCGGCGACTGTGGTACTTACCTGAAGATTCTCTATCAGGAAAAAGACCCGAAAGTAGAAGCTGTTGCTGACGATCTCGCTTCACTGATGCTGGACGCACATATGGAGCAAGAGGGTTTTGCTCGTAGCTCCATCAACCCGTTCCTGTTCCCGGGTGAAGGGGAGTAGGTACTCCGCACCACCGGGCGGCGTAAGTCGCCCGGGTTAGAACGTATATGGCGTGACCACGCCTGATATGCCTGCAAAATCCTTGGTATTACGCGTAACCAGTGTAAGACGATGAATCTGCGCAGTGGCCAAAATAATGGCATCCGGCAATTTCATCCCATGCTCCTGCCTGATACTCACGCTTCGTTCAGCAATATCCTGTGAAACGCCGATCACGTTAAAAGCGCCTAGCGCAACGCGAGTACGGGCTTCCTGATGGTATTTTTTTGCGCCCACCATCACCTCCATCCATGTAATGAGGCTGATTGCGTTCTGTGGCGACCATGTTTCTATCGCTAGTTTTGCTTCATTTCTCCCGCTAAACAGGTCGATGAGGATGTTGGTATCAAAAAGCGCTAATCCTTTGACCATTACCATTCCTCACGAAGTTTACGCTGGTATTCAACACCATCTTCCTCACAGCCTTGCCACAGCCCAAGAGCACGTGAAATAGCTGTTTCAGCCTGATCCTGCCTTTCAAGATATTGTTCAACGGCCTCCCGCAAAAGCTCTGCTCGCGGCAGGTTGCGCTGCACTTTGAGGTCATCAAGGCGTTTAATCACTTCGTCTGATAAATCGAGTAAAATTCTGCCCATATCCATCCCAGCCATCATACTCACATATACCTCCAGTATATCATTGACGATTAATTTCCACACAACATACACGTGAGAAAAGCGGGAAAATAGCCTTCACACTAACGATTTTTACTTTTGCGAGCCACTTTCCAGAATCATACATCCCCCTACTTTTCCGATTTTCATCCGTGGTAATCCAGGTTATAAAGCTGTATATCCATACAGATAAGAGAAATAATAAATGGCACTGGAAAGCGGGATTGCACAGCTGGTTGAGGCGTTTATTGCGGCGGGGCGTCCTTCTGCACGCGAGCAGAATATTGATGACCGGAGGGCTGGCTACATCGCCAGTACGGTACTGGCCGGAGAAACAGAATCCCGCGTGCAAGTTGAAGATATTGAACTCGAAACCATGACGTTTCGCGTTGTTTCGCCACGGGGCGCCATGGGAAACCTACCCTGCGTGATTTATTATCACGGCGGCTGCTTTGTCAGCGGTGGATTCGCTACACATGATAACCAGCTAAGGCAACTCGCCTGGTACAGCGGCTGTCGGGTCATTGCGGTACAATATCGCCTCGCACCAGAGCATACTTTCCCAGCAGCACACGACGATGCCGAAAAAGGCGCTAGCATCATTTGGAAGTATGCAGAGAAACTGGGTGTCGATCGCACGCGCATCACGCTCGCTGGCGACAGTGCTGGCGGACATCTGGCGTTCGTTTGCGCCTTGCGCCTGAAAGCCGCACAGCAATGGCAACCTGCACAACTCGTGCTGATTTATCCCATGCTCGACGCAACCGCCGGATTTGAGAGCTACACCCGCAATGGGCGGGATTACATCATTACACGTGACACACTGCTGTCCGGTTACGAGATGTATATGCCACAGACTGACCCATACCATCCGGAAGTCAGCCCGCTGTGGCGCGACGATTTCAACGGGTTACCACCGACCCACATCATTACCGCTGAATTTGACCCACTGTGCGATGAAGGAGAAGCCCTGTATCACAAGCTTCAGAAGCAAGCCGTGGACTGCACCTGCCAGCGCTATCTCGGCGTCATCCACGGATTTTTTCAGTTAGGAGGCGTAAGCCAGACGGCACGAAACGCAATGTGCGACGTGGCCTGGCGAGTTGCAACACACGAGTAAAACGCGAATCGGGTAGCGTGAAGAGTAGGGATTTCCTCCTACTCTTCTTCATTCCCACCTTCGACGTAAGGACCAAACGGCTTCGCAGGCAATACGATATACGTGCCTTCAAACACCACGCCCGCCGTATCGTCACCAAAAAGCTCCACCTGCATCTGCACACGTGCCTTGCGGCCTCTTGCCAAACGGTCAAGATCGCCACTCAATGAGCCCAGATCGGCGATAGCAGTAGGCTTCCCGGTGATCGGCTTGCTGTAGCGGATATGTGCATCGGCGAGGATAATCGTTCCTCCCAGATGACGCTCACGCAACATCAGCCAGATAAGCCCCCAACCGGTAAGCGTTGCCAGCGAGAACAGGCTTCCGGCAAACAGGGTGTGGTGCGGATTCTGGTTCCCTGTCTCGGGCATCGTGGTAATAAATTTCTGCCCGGTATATTGCTGAATACGCACGCCCATTTTCTCGCTTAACGGAATATGTTCGTACCAGGCCTGCTGTAGTTGCCCACACCAGTCACCACGATGAAGAATATCGTCCAGCGTCGCAATGGGCTTAATCATCAGGAAGTGGCGGACCGGTGTGGTTTGCGGCGTGGTGATTTCCCCCTGGCTTACAAACCCCAGCTTGGCGAAAAATTCCACCGCATCCTCACGAGCGCTACAGGTGACGCGCTTCACCCCTTCCTGGCGTGCCACGGATTCAAGGGTCATCGCCATCAGTGTTCCGAGCCCCTTTTCTTGCACCGAGGGGTCAACAGCCATAAAGCGTATGGAGGCTTCGTTATCCGCATTGATATACAGACGCCCTACCGCGACCAAATTACCTTCTTCGTCCACCACCATCTGATGGTGTGCCATTGCGTCCCAGGCATCCCGTTCGGAGCCTTTTGGCTGGTGCAGGGGTTTACGCAGCATTTCCCAGCGAAACTGGTAGTAACGCTCTAATTCTTCTTCTGTTTGCGGTACTCGAAGGTGATACATAGTTGTATTCTCTCTTGTTACCCGCGACCACGCCGGAAGCTGGTTCATACTTGTAACCAGAACGTCACGGGGCCATCATTAACCAGCGAAACCTGCATATCAGCAGCGAACCGCCCGGTTTGCGTGTTCATCTCCTGTTGGCGGCAGCGCTCTACAAAATATGTGTAAAGCGCCTCTGCCCGATCGGGTGCTGCGCCTTTTGAAAAACCGGGGCGCATGCCGCGTTCGGTATCGGCCGCCAATGTAAACTGTGAAACCACCAGCACGCTGCCACCTGACTGCTGCACATTCAGGTTCATTTTGCCTTCGGCATCGCTAAAGATTCGATAGCCGAGTACGCGTTCGCACAGGCGGTTCGCTTTCTGTTCGTCATCATCCCTTTCGACACCTAACAGGACCAAAAGTCCTGGGCCAATTTCACCCGTCACCTCACCCTCCACGGTGACGCTGGCACGGGTTACGCGCTGAATTAATGCAATCATGGTTGCTCTGCTTCTTCTTGTTCTGCGGCTTGTTTAAGTTTGCGGTATTCCCCGAGAGTGACAGTTATTTCCGCGCCTAGCAAGACGATACACCACGTCCAGTAAACCCAGACGAATAAAATAGGGATCACCGCCAGGACACCGTAAATGAGCTGATAAGACGGGAACATCGTGATATAGAGCGCAAATCCTTTCTTTCCGGCTTCGAACAGCACAGCAGCAACAAAGGCACCGATTACCGCATCGCGATTGGGGACTCGCGTGGTGGGTACAATGCTGTAAAGCAGCCAGAACGACAGCCAGGAAAGTACCAACGGGAAAATACGCAATACGTTATCAATCACCGTGTTGAGATCGCTGGCCCAGCGCAACGACAGCAAATAAGAACTGATTGCCAGGCTGGCTCCCGCCAGCAGCGGTCCCAGCGTTAATATCATCCAGTAAACGGCAAAAGAGTACACTTTGGGCCGCGTGCGCTTACTGCGCCAGATGGTATTCAACGCGCTATCGATGGCATACATCAGCAATAAGGCGGTTACAATCAGCCCGCATGCCCCAACAGCAGTCATTTTGTTCGAGTTTGCGACAAACTGTTCGATATACCGCTGGATGACATCGCCAGTCGCCGGAATAAAGTTAGCGAAAATGAAATGACGGAGTTGAATGCTAACATCGGAAAACATCGGAAATGCAGCGAAAAGAGCAAAAACAACGGCGATAAGCGGCACTAATGAGAGCAATGAAACGTAGGCAAGATTTCCTGCCAGCGTTGTCATATGGTCCTCATCAATGCGCTGCCATAGTAGCTTCAGCCAGGCCCATACAGGACGCGTATGGTGCCTGGCTTTTTGATGCAAAAATTTTAGCATAACAACTTCGCGAAATAGTCAGGGATGGTCGTTTTATCGACGACCTGGATACTGGTGATCCCTAACTGGTTAGCCCCTTCAATATTATCGGCGTTGTCATCAAAAAAGACCGCATCGTGCGCAGAAAAACCTTCTGACTGCAGAACGTGCTGGTAAATCCGTGCTTCCGGCTTACGCATGCCCAGTTCCTGAGAAAGATAAATGTGATCGGCTGCCTGGCGGATTTCGGGATACTCATCCGGCCAAAACGTTGTGTGCAGGCGGTTAGTATTCGATAACACAACGACACGATGCCCTTGCTCGCGTAGCTTATGCATGATGTCGATAACTTCGGGGCGTAATGCGACAAAAACGGCCTGCCAACCGTGGGAGAATTGCTCATAACTCAAAGGCAACGCCATGTCATGACACAGCGCCTCGGCGAAGGCCTCATCAGTTATTTCGCCTCGCTCATGCTGGCGAAAAGCTTCCCCCATCGTGATACTTTGCTTTAGTGAAGCCAACGGTACACGGCTCAAATCGCTCCATGTGCCTAACACGCGATTGAAGTCGATATCGACAATCACATTACCCAAATCAAAGATATAGAGCATGTCCTTCTCCTTTCTCGCCGTGGATGAATAACTGTAGCGGGAAAGGAGAAGTTTGACTATGCGTGCGTGATGACTTCGAACGAATCAGAGCATCAAAGAGCGAGATCACATGGCCAGCGCGTCATCCTGAGAAGGACTCACTTGCACAATTTCAACCTGCTGTGACTGCAGGAGATTGTGCAACGCTGGGCCAGGATACTCATCGGTGAACAGCGCAGTTACCTGCGACACATTACCAATCTCTACCGCTGCAGAGGCCGTGTATTTCGTATGATCCGCTGCCAGCAAAATGTGCCGGGAATGGGACATCATCGTTTTTACTACACTGGCTTCGTTAACATCAAATTCCAGCAGCGCGCCATCGCTTTCAATCGCACCCACACTGGTCACCAGATAATCGGCGCGAAAGTCAGCGACAAACGCTGTAGCAGAAGGACCGATAATACCGCTGTTATGCGGGCGCAGCGTCCCTCCGGGAACCATTACTTCAAAACGCGGGTTGTTATACAGAATATGCGCCACGCGCAGGCTGTTGGTGATGATGCGCAAATGGTTATGGTTTAACAGCGCCCGCGCAACCTGCTCAACGGTAGTACCAATGGTAATGAACACCGTTGAGCCGTCGGGAATGTAATCCGCTACCGCTTCCGCGATGGCTTTTTTCTCTTCCGTCCAGGAGACTTCACGCTGTTCGAACGCCGTATTGACCACGCTGGAGGCTCTGCCTGCTCCGCCGTGATGACGCGTAATTAATCCCTGTTCGCTTAACTTACGAATATCACGACGCACGGTCTGGGTGGAAACATCCAGCAGACTGGCAAGTTCGTCAATATTCATATAACCGCGCTCGCTAATCAGCATCAGCAGTTGATCGTGTCGCGGGTTACCGGTCAGTTCGGTAAGACTCATGAAATTTCCTCGAAAAACCATTGCCCTGGCATTTTATACAAAAAGTGACAGAAAAGATCGGGTTTGATCACAGTCAGGGATCCCCGCACGCCCGCCCGGACGCGTACACTTCAGTGCCGCGACGCCACTGGCAAACCTGACGGCGTCTTCCTGCGCGGACCCACAGGCCAGACTAAATGCCAGCGCACCGTGAAAAACATCACCGGCACCGGTGGTATCGACCACATCGACTAAAAATCCTGGCTGATGCTGCACTGCATTATCTTTTATCCAGTCACACCCCTCACTGCCACGCGTCACATAAACATGACCATTTGTGAGCATTTGTGCTTTTTTCAGTCCAGAATCAGGCTCCGTTGTCCCTGTCAGTCGCGCCAGCCCCGGTTCAGAGAACGCAGCATGATCGCTCAATGCCACCAGTTCACTGATGTCCTGCGGCGTAACGTCGCCATCCAGCACGGTCATCACCCCTGACTGACGCGCCAGCGTGAAGGCCTGTTTTGCCCCTTCGTGCCAGCGCACGTCTGCCAACACCACATCCCACTGAGAAAAATCGATCTCCTTCAGCCAATCAGCATCCGGCAGTAAGTCCGGGCTGGGATAGTTAACAATAATTCGCTCTCCCTTCGCGTCGACCATAATCGCCGACTGTGAAGAGTTCGCCCCTGCATAGCGCCGGGTGTAACGCGTATTTACCCCCAGGGATTCCAGCTCTGCCAGCAGGCTGTTTCCGGTGTCGTCATCGCCCACACGGCCAATAAAGTCCACCTGTGCGCCCAGCTTCGCCGCAGCCACAGCCGCAGTCGCAGCAGGCCCACCGCCCACTTCGGTATACCGCTTCGCCACATATTTACCTCCTTCAGTCGGTAAACCTTCTACGTAATAGATGCGATCCATCACGGTAATACCCACACAAGCAATACGAATCATGGTCATTCCTTAGGCGTTTCAAGATGGGATCATTTTAATTTCACAAAATGTTTAAAAAGTGACGGCTGTCAATTTTTTGACCATAAATTACAAATACGATCAAAAACAGACAGAAAAAGACGACTTTAAATGACAGAAAATGACATCCACGTCTCAGGAGAACGTTATGGCAGTTATAGCATTTATCGGATTAGGTCAGATGGGTTCCCCCATGGCGAGCAACTTGCTAAAGCAGGGTCATCAACTCAGCGTCTTTGACGTTAACCCGGATGCCGTTCAGTGCCTGGTGGAAAAAGGGGCGCAGTCTGCCAGCAGCCCGGCTCAGGCAGCAAACGGCGCGGAGTTTGTCATCACCATGTTACCCAACGGCGATCTGGTGCGCAGCGTCTTGTTCGCTGAGCAAGGGGTTTGCGAGAGCCTGTCGCCAAAAGCGCTGGTCATTGATATGTCCACTATCCATCCGCTGCAGACCGACAAACTGATTAGCGACATGGAGGCCAGAGGTTTCGGCATGATGGATTGCCCTGTCGGGCGCACCTCCGATCATGCGATCGCAGGCACGCTACTGCTGCTGGCTGGCGGAACGGCTGAGCAGGTAGAACGCGCCACACCGGTTCTGATGGCGATGGGTAATGAATTGATCAATGCCGGCGGTCCCGGCATGGGGATCCGCGTCAAACTCATCAACAACTACATGAGCATTGCGCTAAATACGCTCTCCGCCGAAGCCGCCGTGTTGTGCGAAGCACTCGGTCTCTCCTTCGATGTGGCCCTGAAAGTGATGAGCGGGACGCCTGCCGGAAAAGGCCACTTCACCACCTCCTGGCCGAACAAAGTGCTGAAAGGCGATCTTTCCCCGGCCTTCATGATCGACTTAGCCCACAAGGATCTTGGCATCGCCCTGGATGTGGCGAATCAACTGCACGTGCCGATGCCGCTTGGTGCGGCATCCCGCGAAGTCTATAACCAGGCACGCGCCGCTGGCCGTGGCCGGGAAGACTGGACGGCCATTCTTGAACAGGTTCGCGCATCCGCCGGGCTAAATAAACACACAGATAAGTAAGGACAGAGCAATGACGAAGTACACCCTGAAAGACATCACCCGAGCTTCCGGCGGTTTTGCCATGCTGGCAGTCGATCAGCGCGAAGCCATGCGCTTAATGTTTGCCGCTGCGGGTGCGAAATCCCCGGTGAGCGACAGCGTGCTGACTGATTTCAAAGTAAATGCAGCGAAGATCCTTTCTCCCTATGCCTCTGCGATCCTGGTCGATCAGCAGTTCTGCTACCGCCAGGTGGTGGAACAAAATGCCATCGCGAAAAGCTGCGGCATGATTGTTGCCGCCGACGAATTCATTCCGGGCAACGGTATTCCGGTCGATAGCGTGGTGATTGATAAAAAAATCAACCCACAGGCCGTGAAACAAGATGGTGCTAAGGCTCTCAAACTTCTGGTGCTGTGGCGCAGCGATGAAGATGCCCAACAGCGTCTTGATATGGTGAAAGAATTCAATGAGCTATGCCATTCCAATGGCCTGCTGAGCATTATCGAACCGGTTGTTCGCCCACCACGCCGTGGCGATAAGTTCGATCGTGAACAAGCCATTATCGATGCCGCAAAAGAGCTGGGTGACAGCGGCGCCGATCTCTACAAGGTCGAAATGCCGCTGTACGGCAAAGGTACCCAACAAGAACTGCTTAGCGCCTCCCAGCGCCTGAATGAAAACATCAACATGCCGTGGGTCATTCTCTCCTCTGGTGTGGATGAAAAACTGTTCCCGCGCGCGGTCAGCGTGGCCATGACGGCAGGTGCATCCGGCTTTCTCGCCGGACGTGCGGTCTGGTCATCCGTGGTTGGCCTGCCGGATACCGAACTGATGCTGCGTGATGTCTCTGCACCGAAGCTGCAACGTCTTGGCGATATCGTCGATGAAATGATGGCCCGCCGCTAATTCGAGGATGAATAAATGAAATGGTTTAACACCCTGAGCCACAACCGCTGGCTGGAACAGGAAACCGACCGCATCTTTAACTTTGGTAAAAACGCGGCGGTACCCACCGGGTTTGGCTGGCTGGGCAATAATGGTCAGGTCAGAGCGGAGATGGGGACGCATTTATGGATCACCGCTCGTATGCTGCACGTTTATTCCGTGGCCGCATCAATGGGCCGCCCCGGCGCATATCAGCTCGTCGATCACGGAATTAAGGCGCTGAATGGCGCATTGCGTGACACGCGCTACGGCGGTTGGTACGCCTGCGTGAATGATGAAGGGGTCATGGATGCCTCCAAGCAGGGATATCAGCATTTCTTCGTGTTGCTCGGTGCGGCAAGCGCTGTAACAACCGGTCATCCGCAGGCGCGAGTGTTGCTTGATGATGCCATCGAAGTCATTGAGAAGTACTTCTGGAGTGAAGAGGAGCAGATGTGCCTGGAATCCTGGGACGAAGCTTTTAGCCAGACGGAAGATTATCGTGGCGGCAATGCCAACATGCACGCAGTCGAGGCTTTCCTGATTGTCTATGACGTTACCCACGACCGTAAGTGGCTCGATCGCGCACTGCGTATCGCTTCAGTGATTATTCACGATGTTGCCCGCAGCGGTGAGTATCGCGTCAACGAGCACTTCGATTCGCAGTGGAACCCAATCCGCGATTACAACAAGGATAACCCAGCTCACCGTTTCCGCGCTTACGGCGGTACCCCGGGCCACTGGATCGAATGGGGTCGCCTGATGCTGCATCTGCATGCCGCACTGGAAGCGCGCTTCGAAACGCCTCCCGCCTGGCTGCTGGAAGATGCCAAAGGCTTGTTCCACGCCACCATCCGTGATGCCTGGGCACCGGACGGCGCGGATGGTTTTGTCTACTCGGTGGACTGGGACGGTAAACCCATCGTTCGCGAAAGAGTGCGCTGGCCGATAGTCGAAGCGATGGGTACCGCCTATGCCTTGTATACCCTCACCGGCGAGAGCCAGTACGAAGCCTGGTACCAGAAGTGGTGGGATTACTGCATCACTTATCTGATGGACTACGAGACGGGTTCATGGTGGCAGGAGCTGGACACCGACAACAAGGTGACCACCAAAGTCTGGGACGGCAAGCAGGATATTTACCACCTGTTGCACTGCCTGGTGATCCCACGTCTACCGCTGGCACCGGGGTTGGCTCCTGCCGTTGCCGCCGGCCTGCTGGATATCAACGCTAAATAAGCCAGGAGATAAGCAGCCATGCATAGCGGTGGAAAAACCCTTCATCTTCAGGCCGGGCACTACCAGGCAAAAATTGTCACGGTTGGCGCGGGGCTGGCGGAACTGACGCATCGTGGGCGTCACGTCGTTATTCCGCACAAACCTGAAGAGATGCCGTTGGCACATCTGGGGAAAGTACTCATTCCCTGGCCAAATCGCGTGGCAGACGGCTGCTATCAGCATAACGGCAAAGCCTTCCAGCTTGCCGTTAACGACCCCGTTTCACATACCGCCATTCATGGATTGCTGGCCTGGCGAGACTGGCAGATTGACCAACAGTCGGCATCGGAAGTGGTGCTGACTATTTTTCTGCCGCCCTCGTATGGCTATCCCTTTGCGCTGATTTCAGAGGTGATTTACCGGCTGGACGCCACCAGCGGGCTGCATGTCTTTATTCATACACAAAATGTGGGTGACGAAACGGCACCGTATGGCGCGGGCGCACACCCCTATTTGACCTGCAACCTGCACAGTATTGATGACTGTGAATTAGTACTGCCGTCGTGCGAAGCCACACAGGGAGAGTGGGATTTCACAACACCGCAGGTCATCGCGAAAACCTCGCTTGATCATACGTTCAAGGTCTTACCGTCCGGGAATGAGTGGGAAGTCAGAATGACCAACCCGGCACAAAACATGTCCACATACCTGCGTAGCCACCAGCCCTGGCTGCAGGTTTATACCGGTGAAAAATTAGCCCGCCGTGGCCTGGCAGTTGAGCCGATGACCTGCCCGCCCGACGCCTTTAATTCCGGGGTTAGCCTGATTCATCTCGCGCCCGGAGAAGCACACCGAATGCATTTTTTAATCGGCTGTGAATAACAGATTACCGAATTACCCTACATTTACGGAGACTATAATGAATTCGTTACTACAGCGGCCAGCCGCCTTAGAACTCAAAGCATTACAGGACGGATTTACCTTAACGTATCAACAGCGTCTGATTTTACGCCATAGTGCCGAAAACCCCTGCCTGTGGATCGGCACAGGGGTTGCCGATATTGATATGTTCCGCGGTAACTTCAGTATTAAAGACAAGCTCAATGAGAAAATTGCCCTAACCGACGCCACGGTCAGCGAATCCCCGAACGGTTGGCGGGTAGATTTCAGCCGCGGTAATACCATCACTGCCACACTACACATTTCCACCGATGAACAGGGTCGCCTGAAGCTGGATCTGCATAACGACGATCTCAGCCATAACCGCATTTGGTTGCGTCTGGCCGCCAGGGCGGACGACCACATCTACGGCTGCGGTGAACAGTTCTCTTACTTCGACTTACGCGGTAAACCGTTCCCGCTGTGGACCAGCGAACAGGGCGTGGGCCGTAACAAAAACAGCTATGTCACCTGGCAGGCGGATTGCAAAGAGAACGCCGGCGGCGACTACTACTGGACCTTCTTCCCGCAACCGACCTTTGTCAGCACGCAGAAGTACTACTGCCACGTTGATAACAGCTGCTACATGAATTTCGACTTCAGCGCGCCGGAGTATCACGAGCTGGCGCTGTGGGAAGACAAAACCACCCTGCGCGTTGAGTGCGCCGAGACTTACATTTCGCTGCTGGAGAAACTAACCGCATTGTTAGGTCGCCAGCCAGAACTGCCGGACTGGATTTACGATGGTGTGACACTCGGTATCCAGGGCGGTACTGAGGTTTGCCAGAACAAACTGGACACCATGCGTAATGCGGGCGTGAAGGTAAACGGCATCTGGGCGCAGGACTGGTCCGGGATCCGCATGACTTCCTTTGGCAAGCGCGTGATGTGGAACTGGAAGTGGAACAGCGACAACTATCCGCAACTGGATAGCCGTATTAAGCAGTGGAAAGAAGAAGGCGTGCAGTTCCTCTCTTATATCAACCCCTATGTTGCCAGCGATAAAGACCTGTGCGCGGAAGCCGCAGCACGTGGGTATCTGGCGAAAGATGCCTCCGGCGATGACTATCTGGTTGAGTTCGGCGAGTTTTATGGCGGCGTGGTCGACCTGACCAACCCCGAAGCCTACGACTGGTTCAAAGAGGTCATCAAAAAGAACATGATCGCGCTGGGCTGCGGCGGCTGGATGGCGGACTTCGGTGAATATCTGCCGACCGACACGTACCTGCATAACGGTGTCAGCGCCGAGATCATGCACAACGCCTGGCCCGCGCTGTGGGCGAAATGTAACTACGACGCACTGCAGGAAACCGGCAAACTTGGTGAAATCCTGTTCTTTATGCGCGCGGGTTACACCGGTAGTCAGAAGTATTCCACCATGATGTGGGCTGGCGATCAGAACGTTGACTGGAGCCTCGACGATGGTCTCGCCTCAGTTGTTCCTGCTGCATTGTCGCTGGCCATGACCGGCCACGGCCTGCACCACAGCGATATTGGCGGTTACACCACGCTGTTTGACATGAAACGCAGCAAAGAGCTGTTGCTGCGCTGGTGTGATTTTAGCGCCTTCACGCCGATGATGCGCACCCACGAAGGTAACCGCCCCGGCGATAACTGGCAGTTTGATGGTGATGCTGAAACCATTGCCCACTTTGCCCGTATGACCACCGTGTTCACCACCCTGAAACCGTACCTCAAACAGGCCGTCGCACAAAACAGCGCCACCGGGCTACCGGTTATGCGCCCATTGTTCCTGCACTACGAAAACGATACGCAAACCTACACCCTGAAATATCAGTACCTGCTGGGACAGGATCTGCTGGTCGCACCGGTTCATGAGCAAGGTAAGCACGACTGGACGCTGTATCTACCAGAGGATAACTGGGTCAACGTCTGGACAGGGGAAACTTATCAGGGCGGTGACATCACCGTGGAAGCGCCAATTGGCAAGCCTCCGGTGTTTTATCGCGCGAAGAGTGAGTGGGCGTCACTGTTTGCCACGTTACGCAACATCTAATACGGCTCGCCCGTGGGGAAACTCACGGGCAAATGGAGAATAACAATGAGTCAAAATACAGCCAATCCGGCAACTCTACGCTTGCCGTTTAAAGAAAAACTTGCCTATGGGATGGGTGATTTGGGCTCCAATATCCTGCTGGACATTGGTACGCTCTATTTACTCAAGTTTTATACTGATGTCCTTGGCTTGCCGGGGACTTACGGCGGTATCATTTTCCTTATCGCCAAGTTTTTTACCGCGTTTACCGATATGGGCACCGGGATTATGCTCGATTCGCGACGCAAAATTGGTCCGAAGGGTAAATTCCGCCCATTCGTGCTCTACGCTGCCTTCCCCGTCACCTTGCTGGCGATTGCTAACTTTGTCGGCACACCGTTTGAAATAACCGGCAAAACGGTGATGGCAACGGCGCTGTTTATGCTGTACGGACTGTTCTTCAGCATGATGAACTGCTCTTACGGCGCGATGGTTCCTGCCATTACTAAAAACCCGGATGAGCGCGCTTCGCTGGCCGCCTGGCGGCAAGGTGGCGCAACCCTGGGTTTGTTACTGTGTACCGTCGGCTTTGTTCCAGTGATGAATCTGATCGAAGGTAACTCGCAGTTGGGTTATATCTTCGCCGCCACATTATTTTCCCTGTTCGGCCTGCTGTTTATGTGGCTGTGCTATGCCGGTGTGAAAGAACGCTATGTAGAAGTGAAATCCGTGGATGCGGCAGCGCAAAAACCGGGATTACTGCAATCCTTCCGCGCTATCGCTGGTAACCGACCGCTGTTTATTCTGTGCGTTGCCAACCTTTGTACACTTGGTGCTTTCAACGTCAAGCTGGCAATTCAGGTGTATTACACCCAATACGTACTGAACGACCCAATCCTGCTTTCCTGGATGGGCTTTTTCAGCATGGGCTGCATCTTCATCGGCGTCTTTTTAATGCCGGGAATGGTCAGACGCTTTGGTAAGAAGAAGGTCTATATCGGCGGCCTGCTGATTTGGGTAGCGGGCGATCTGCTTAATTACTTCTTTGGCGGCGGTTCCGTCAGTTTTGTTGCCTTCTCCTGCCTGGCATTCTTCGGCTCAGCATTCGTTAACAGCCTGAATTGGGCGCTTGTTTCCGACACAGTGGAATATGGCGAATGGCGTACCGGCGTACGTTCAGAAGGGACGGTGTACACCGGATTTACCTTCTTCCGTAAAGTGTCGCAGGCGCTGGCGGGATTCTTTCCTGGTTGGATGCTGACGCAAATTGGTTACGTCCCAAACGTGGTGCAATCGGCAAATACAGTCGAAGGCTTGCGTCAGCTGATCTTTATTTATCCCTGCGCATTAGCAGTGATCACCATTGTGGCCATGGGCTGTTTCTACAACCTTAACGAGAAGATGTATGTCCGTATCGTTGAAGAGATAGAAGCGCGTAAACAACCTGTTTGATAATAATAATGAATAGCGCCTTACGGGGCGCTATTAAGGAGCGATTATGTCTGACCATGATCCGCTAACGCTAAAACTGAGCCTGCGTGAAAAATTCGCCTACGGAGTGGGTGACTTCGGCTCAAATTTGATGCTGTGTATCGGCACGCTGTATCTGCTTAAATTTTATACCGATGAACTAGGGATGCCGGCCTGGTACGGCGGAATAATCTTTCTGGTGGCGAAATTCTTCACTGCCTTCACCGATATGCTGACCGGTGTATTGTTGGACTCACGACGCAATATTGGCGCCAAGGGGAAATTCAGACCCTTTATTTTGTATGCGTCGTTTCCCGTCGCATTGGTTGCCAGCGCGCAGTTTTTAGCCACAGACTTTACCTTGACGGTGAAAACAGGTCTGGCGACGGTGTTGTTTATGCTGTTCGGTTTGTTCTATAGCCTGATGAACTGCTCCTACGGCGCAATGGTTCCTGCGATCACCAAGAATCCGCATGAGCGCGCTCAGCTCGCGGCCTGGCGCCAGGGCGGCGCAACTGTTGGGCTATTACTGTGTACCGTTGGCTTTATGCCCATTCAGGCGTTTTTTATCCATTCGCCTTCGCTTGGCTACCTGATTGCCGCGCTGCTCTTCTCTGTGTGTGGGCTGTTCAGCATGTGGTGGTGCTTTAGCGGTGTGAAGGAGCGCTATATCGAAATCGTTCCGGATCACCATAAACCCAGCATGCTCAAATCGTTCTGTGCAATTTTCCGTAACCCCCCCCTGTTGGTGCTATGCCTTGCCAACCTGTGTACGTTGGCAGCATTCAATATCAAGCTGGCGATTCAGGTTTATTACACCCAGTACGTGCTCAATGATATCCACCTGCTCTCCTGGATGGGGTTTTTCAGCATGGGGTGCATTCTGGTTGGCGTACTGCTGGTGCCCGCAGCCGTGAAACGTTTCGGTAAAAAGCAGGTTTATCTTGGTGGCCTGGCGCTATGGGCTCTCGGTGACATCCTGAATTTTCTCTGGGGCAGTACATCACTTCTCTTTGTCACTTTCTCGTGCATGGCCTTCTTTGGGACGGCATTCGTAAACAGCCTGAACTGGGCGCTGGTCCCGGATACGGTGGATTATGGAGAGTGGAAAACGGGGATACGTGCTGAAGGTTCCGTCTATACGGGTTATACCTTTTCACGCAAAATTTCTGCGGCGCTGGCCGGTTTCCTGCCAGGTATTATGCTGACGCAAATCGGTTATATCCCCAATATCGTCCAGAGTGATGCAACCTTGCTTGGTTTGCGCCAGCTTATTTTTCTCTGGCCCTGTGGGCTGGCAATTATTGCGGCCATCACGATGGGATTCTTTTATAAACTCAGCGAAGCCCGTTTTGCTTTTATCATTGAGGAAATCAGTCAACGGAAGAAAAATAATATTCAACCAGAACGCATTAGCCATAAAAAGAAAACCTCTGCTGTAAACATATAAAAATAATTGCCGCTTATTCCATCTTAATGGATGGCGGCCTCCCTACGCTTAAAAAATGGATTTATTATGAAAAAATTAAATACAATAATTCTCTTATCCTCTGTGGCATCCACCTCTGTTTTCGCCGGCGCTTATGTAGAGAACCGTGAAGCTTACAATCTGGCCTCCGATCAGATGGAGGTCATGCTGCGCGTCGGCTATAACTCCGATATGGGTGCGGGTATCATGCTCACCAACACCTACACCATGCAACGCAAAGATGAGCTAAAACATGGTTATAACGAAATTGAAGGCTGGTATCCGTTATTTAAACCGACAGATAAATTAACTATCCAGCCCGGCGGACTGATAAACGATAAGAGTATTGGTTCGGGTGGTGCCGTTTACCTGGATGTTAACTATAAATTCTCCCCGTGGTTTAATCTGACAGTACGTAACCGATATAATCATAATAACTACAGTTCCACTGATTTAAACGGAGATCAGGATAACAATGACACCTATGAGATTGGTAACTACTGGAACTTCACTATTACCGATAAATTTTCCTACACTTTTGAGCCGCACTATTTTATTCGAGTAAATGACTTCAATAGTAGTAACGGTAAAGATCATCACTGGGAAATTACCAATACGTTTAAATACCGCATCAACGAGCGCTGGTTGCCCTATTTTGAGTTACGCTGGTTAGATCGCAATGTCGAGCCGTATCACCGCGAACAAAACCAGATTCGTATTGGTGTGAAGTATTTCTTCTAACCTCCCTGTCAGTACAAAAAAGCCGCTGATAGTCAGCGGCTTTTTCATGCTTTCCACACACTCCACCGCATTAGGCCTCTGCGGCTTCCAGCATTTTCTTGCGCTGGCTAATCCGCTTAACCAGCATCACGGAGACAATCGCGCCGCAGAAGGCGAAACACGCCATAATGCCAAACACGATTTTATAGCCGATAAGACCCGGGTTTAAATCCAGAATATATCCGTACAGGCTGAAACAGAACATCGCGGGGGCGTATCCGATAAAGCTGCCCAAAGCCATTGCAGCACCCGTTTGGTTCTCAGCAATTTTAGCTTCACCAATCGGGGCAAAGAAAACGGCACGCTGTGTAAATACGATGGCCCCAAAGCCCAGCGTACACATCATACCTAAATAAACCGGCATGCTTTCATGTGGCAGAACCATCAGCAGAACCAGAGCCACCGTACTGATCATGAACGTATAGCATAAGTATTTACTGGGGGACTTCAGGATTTTATCCGAGATCATCCCACCAATCGGGCCACCAACCATTTTCAGGCAATACTGGTTAATGATCCCGTAAGCACCCACCAGCGCGACCGGCAGCATGTAGATGTTTTTCAGGAACGGAATGAAGAACGTTAATCCGCAATACACGGCATAGACAAAGAAGACGTTGAAGGCGATTAACCAAATAGTCTTATCCTTCAATACCGATGTCATGCTGGGATTTTTCGGCGCCTCTTCGGCAGTCTGCACTTTTGCCGCAGGCGCTTCTTCTTTATCGTTCAACACAAAGAAGATGATGACCCCCACCATAATCACGATGGCAGAGTAGAACCAGATACCCGCTTTGAATCCCAGTAGCCCACTACCAAACCAGGTGAAGACAGCCAGCGCGGAAAACGCAACAACCGTATCAACAATACCGCGTCCCGTCTCAAAGAAACCAAACAACCGCCCTTGCTGTTCGCTATTGCCCAGCCGGCTGACTGATTTTAGTAGCACGGGCCAGTTCATCATGTCACAGGTCACGCCAAACAGTGCCCAGACGAAGAGGATCCCCCAATAGCCAGGCATCGTGGTCAGATAGACCCCCAACAACCCCGTCGCAATCAGAGATAACGACATCGTGTATTTACGTGGCAGTTTATCGGCAAAATAAATAGATAAGAAAAAACCCACGGTTGTCACAAATGAGTTCACGGACATCGCATTACCAATCTGCCCATTGGTCAAATGGAAATATTCCTGCATCGGAATATAGAACGCATCCTTCAGTGAAGGCAATTTATAAATTGTACCACCGCACAGCGTTAACAGACTAAAAAGCGCCCATTTCTTTTTTGTGAGCATAGCATCCCCTAAATGATTATATAAATCATTTGTTTTGAATAATAAAAAGCCGTCCATTCACCAGGAATGGATAAAGAATCCTAAAAGTAAATTACAACTTATTATTTGGTTAGAATAACATGTGCCTCATTTTTAATTTGCTGCAGAACACTGCGTACAAATTTTAATTGCTGAATAGCATCATGTTTTTCTTTAATCAGACGGTCTTCGAGAAGTTCAGGTTCCGGCAGCGGCGTTTCACTCATCTGACGCCACGGGATCCACGGATTATCCCCCTCATTCTCAAAACGAAATGCTGGCGCATAATAATCAACTTCTTCTTCCAGGCCATATGCCGTTACTTGCGGTTTATCATCACCCAGGCAGATCAGTTTTGTCAGCAGTTCCTTAAACGGCATATCCCCCTGGCCGGAGGTACAGGCTTTGTGGCCTAATCCTTCCTTCTCATTTACGATTAGTGCGTCTTTAATATGCACCTGAGTAATATGCGGCGACATTGTATCTAACGCCGTTAATGGCTGCTCGTTAGCGTTGATCATGTTAGCAAAATCAAAGAGTAGCGAGAGAGACGTCATGTCACTGTTCTGAACTAACGATACCAGTTCATGGCTCTTCAAATCTTCATGTTGTTCTAAGGTGAAAGTCAGACCGCTATCCTGATAGTGCTCACGTAGGTAGTGGATATCCTGCGTAATCATCGCGAGAACATCCTGGAGATTGCCTTCATAGCGCGGATAAAATCTTACTGACGAGGCCCCCGTTTTTAATGCAATAGATACAGCCTGGTCTATGGATTTCTTATCTGAAGCGCTGGTTTCGATATGTATATCCAGTTGCAGCTTACGCGCTTTATCGCCAAACGCGGACAGCTCATTGTTATTCATATTTTCAAGAGAATAACGTTCACCATCAAGAACATGGATTTTCACGCCATGTAGATTATTTTCATTCGCAATATCTAATAAATCACTCGGTAATATACGTTCAAGCCGCATATTCAAATGATAAGCGTAAGCGTGCAGATAAAGTGGGAGATTATCTACACGCGCCAGAATTTTATGTGCATTATCTTTAGTGACCATAAACATACCTACAAGTTAATGAAGAGATCAACTGCTTCAAAGCGCCAATACTCGATATCTATTTGCACGATGTTGCCATCGTTATCAGCCCGATGCTTTTCAATAAGAATGGCTGGCATTCCGGTAGAACCACCAATGAACTTACTGATATCACCCACCATTCTGACGGGACGGAAAGCCAGTTTTTTAATTACAGTTTCTTTTTTATATTCATTTTCCCACACTGAAGAAAACGACTGACTTTCAAGCTGCTCAATAAATCCTGGCGCAACTTTCGGGTTGATGTAGGTTTCGTGATAAAAAACCTTATGTCCCTCCAGTGCTCCCCAGCCGGTAATCCTATACAGCTCATCAGACGGCATAGCAGACACCAGGGGGGCAACAACTTCTGGGTATTGAGACACCCGACTTTTTTCGATAAACCCCCAGGACGGCTCTCTGCCCTGCTCAATTGCGGCACGCTGGAAGCTGGCTGAAAGTTCCGGGCTGTAGTTAAAGCGGGCCTGGGTGACGAACCATCCCTTGCGATCTTTACGAAAGATTCTGGATTCAGATTCCAGGTTTAATAACGCCTGACGTAAGGTCATCCGTTTGATGCCCAGCAGCTCTCCCAACTCTCTTTCTGAAGGCAATTTGCCACCAGGCGTAGTGAGCCCTTCTTTTAACCAACGGTCTAACTTCTCTTTCGCATTCTCAACGGTCGACTGATTATTCGTCATTGTTTAATCCATTTGGTTTAAACCAGATGGTTAATCATACGCTGACGTCGAAAACGAAAGCAAACCCCCTCCGCGAGCTTTAGAAATAATTGTGACAAAGCTCTCTTATGACGGGGGTCATACAGAAAATGAGAGCACATGCGTGGAGTTTGCCCAGAAATCAGGAATGACAAGCAAAAAAAAACCCCACCTCATAAGGCGGGGTCTTGTCACGAGAAGAGCGTTAATTACTCTTCTTTCGCGCCACGCATTGCACGGCGACGATCGTTTTCAGTCAGGTGACGTTTACGAATACGGATAGAAGTTGGTGTTACTTCTACCAGTTCGTCGTCATCGATGAATTCCAGAGCCTGCTCCAGAGTCATCTTAACCGGCGGAACCAGAACCGTTGCTTCGTCAGTACCGGACGCACGCATGTTGGTCAGTTTCTTACCGGTCAGGCAGTTTACAGTCAGGTCGTTAGAACGACTGTGAATACCGATGATCTGGCCTTCGTAAACTTCAGCACCGTGACCCAGGAACAGCTTACCGCGGTCCTGCAGGCTGAACAGTGCGAACGCAACTGCTTTACCCTGGCCGTTGGAAATCAGTACGCCGTTCTGACGCTGACCCACATCACCCGCACGAACGTCGTCGTAGTGGCTGAAAGTGGAGTACAGCAGACCGGTACCGGAAGTCATGGTCATGAATTCTGAACGGAAGCCGATCAGACCACGGCTTGGGATCACGTAGTCAAGACGTACGCGGCCTTTGCCATCTGGATTCATGTTTTTCAGGTCGCCTTTACGCTCACCCAGAGCCTGCATCACAGACCCCTGATGCTGTTCTTCGACGTCCAGCGTTACGTTCTCGAACGGCTCTTGTTTACGGCCATCGATTTCGCGGAAGATTACTTTCGGACGGGAAACCGCCATTTCGAAACCTTCACGACGCATGTTTTCGATCAGAACTGACAGGTGCAGCTCACCACGACCGGATACACGGAACGCATCCGCATCTTCGGTTTCTTCAACGCGCAGCGCAACGTTGTGCACCAGCTCTTTGTTCAGGCGGTCAAGGATCTGACGAGAGGTAACATATTTACCTTCTTTACCACAGAACGGAGAGGTGTTTACGCAGAAGAACATGGTTACGGTCGGTTCATCAACGGACAGAGCCGGCAGCGCTTCGACGTTCTGCGGGTCGCAGATGGTGTCGGAGATGTTCAGTTCGCCCAGACCAGTGATCGCGATGATATCGCCTGCTTCGGCAATATCACTCTCGATACGTTCCAGACCCAGGTGGGTCAGAACTTTACCGACTTTACCGTTGCGGGTTTTGCCTTCGCTATCAATGATAGTGATCTGCTGATTCGGTTTAACTTTACCGCGTTTGATGCGACCGATGCCGATTACGCCAACGTAGTTGTTGTAGTCCAGCTGAGAGATTTGCATCTGCAGCGGGCCATCAAGGTCTACGTTCGGAGCTGGTACGCGATCAACGATGGTCTGATACAGCGGAGTCATGTCTTCAGCCATGTCTTCGTGATCCAGACCAGCGATACCGTTCAGCGCGGAAGCGTAAACGATCGGGAAGTCCAGCTGCTCATCGGTAGCGTCGAGGTTAACGAACAGGTCAAATACCTGGTCAACAACCCAGTCAGGGCGCGCGCCAGGACGGTCAACTTTGTTGATAACAACAATTGGCTTCAGGCCATGGGCAAAGGCTTTTTTGGTCACGAAGCGCGTCTGCGGCATCGGACCATCCATTGCATCCACCACCAGCAGCACAGAGTCGACCATGGACATTACACGTTCAACTTCACCACCGAAGTCGGCGTGCCCCGGGGTATCAACGATGTTGATACGGTAGTCATTCCATTTGATAGCGGTGTTTTTAGCGAGGATGGTAATCCCACGCTCTTTCTCCAAATCGTTGGAGTCCATCACGCGCTCTTGGGTTTCAGCACGTGCATCGAACGTACCGGATTGTTGGAGCAGCTTGTCTACCAGGGTCGTTTTACCATGGTCTACGTGCGCGATGATGGCGATGTTACGCAAATTTTCGATCACAACTTTGCCTCAGGCATTTTAGAAATAGCGCGTTATTGTACACGGATTAATCGCAGTACAAAACAGGATCACAAACATCCTCCGCAAACAAGTATTGCAGAGTTTCTTTGTGATCACATTCACGGAGCGTTAAAAGGGGTAATCTGAGGTGCTTTGCACCAATATGGTGCTTAATGTTCACATTGAAGCACTATAATGGTGCAACACAACCTTCATGGTGCAGCCCCTTTGCACGATGGTGCGCATGATAACGCCTTTTAGGGGCAATTTAAAAGTTGGCACAGATTTCGCTTTATATTTTTTACGGCGACACGGCCAATTTTTGCAGAATTGAAGACTTCGTTACCACGACGACAATGACCAATCCGGGAGAGTAAGTATGTCCGCTGAACACGTTTTGACGATGCTGAACGAACACGAAGTGAAGTTTGTTGATTTGCGCTTCACAGATACTAAAGGTAAAGAACAGCACGTCACTATTCCTGCTCACCAGGTAAATGCCGAATTCTTTGAAGAAGGCAAAATGTTTGACGGCTCCTCAATCGGTGGCTGGAAAGGCATTAACGAATCAGACATGGTTCTGATGCCAGATGCTTCTACTGCACTCATCGACCCGTTCTTTGAAGAGTCTACCCTGATCATCCGTTGCGATATCCTGGAACCAGGTACGCTGCAGGGTTACGACCGCGACCCGCGCTCCATTGCGAAACGCGCTGAAGAATACCTGCGCGCTACCGGCATCGCAGACACCGTTCTGTTCGGGCCAGAGCCAGAGTTCTTCCTGTTTGACGACATCCGTTTCGGCGCGTCTATTTCCGGTTCCCACGTCGCTATCGATGATATCGAAGGCGCATGGAACTCCTCCACCAAATACGAAGGTGGCAACAAAGGTCACCGTCCTGGCGTCAAAGGCGGTTACTTCCCGGTTCCTCCGGTAGATTCTTCTCAGGACATCCGTTCTACCATGTGTCTGATCATGGAAGAGATGGGTCTGGTTGTTGAAGCGCACCACCACGAAGTCGCGACCGCTGGTCAGAACGAAATCGCAACCCGCTTTAACACCATGACTAAAAAAGCGGACGAAATTCAGATCTACAAATATGTCGTTCACAACGTTGCGCACCGTTTCGGTAAAACTGCGACCTTTATGCCAAAACCTATGTTTGGCGATAACGGTTCCGGCATGCACTGCCACATGTCCCTGTCCAAGAACGGCGTAAACCTGTTCTCTGGTGACAAATATGCAGGTCTGTCTGAGCAGGCGCTGTACTACATCGGCGGCGTTATCAAGCACGCTAAAGCGATCAACGCCCTGGCGAACCCGACCACCAACTCTTACAAGCGTCTGGTCCCGGGTTACGAAGCACCGGTCATGCTGGCTTACTCTGCCCGTAACCGTTCTGCATCCATTCGTATTCCGGTAGTTGCTTCTCCGAAAGCGCGTCGTATCGAAGTGCGCTTCCCGGACCCGGCAGCTAACCCGTACCTGTGCTTCGCTGCACTGCTGATGGCTGGCCTGGACGGTATTAAGAACAAGATCCACCCAGGCGAAGCCATGGACAAAAACCTGTACGACCTGCCGCCGGAAGAAGCGAAAGAGATCCCACAGGTTGCAGGCTCTCTGGAAGAAGCACTGAAAGAACTGGATCTGGACCGCGAGTTCCTGACCGCAGGCGGCGTGTTCACCAATGAAGCGATCGATGCGTACATTGCGCTGCGTCGCGAAGAAGATGACCGGGTGCGCATGACTCCGCACCCGGTAGAGTTTGAGCTGTACTATAGCGTTTAATCGTTTGAAGTTGCCGTGGAACTTTTAGCCTGCTCAGGCAGGCTTGAGATCGATGGCGAATGATAGGACGCCTGATGGCGCAAACTTATCAGGTCCGGAGGGTAGCATTACCTTGTAGGCCGGATAAGGCAAAGCCGCCATCCGGCATCTATGTTTGCCAGTCATCTGTAGCCCATCCCAGGATGGGCTTTTTTCTCCACTAACAACCTGCTTTTTCGCGCTTTTTTGATGTAAAAAGCTATAATGCACTAAATTGGTGCAACACTTTTCAGGAGACTGCTGAATGGCAACCGGCACGCTGCCCGATGCTGGGCAGATCCTCAATTCGTTAATCAACAGCATTTTACTCGTCGACGATGAGCTGGCGGTGCATTACGCCAACCCGGCGGCGCAACAGCTGCTCGCGCAAAGTTCCCGCAAACTGTTTGGCACACCGCTTCCCGATCTGTTGAGTTATTTCTCCTTAAACATCGGACTGATGCGAGAGAGCCTGCAAGCGGGTCAGGGCTTCACGGATAACGAAGTGACGCTGGTGATAGACAGCCACTCACATATCCTCTCTGTGACCGCGCAGAGGCTGCCTGATGGCCTTATCCTGCTGGAGATGGCGCCAATGGATAACCAGCGTCGTCTGAGCCAGGAACAACTCCAGCATGCCCAGCAAATCGCCGCGCGCGATCTGGTGCGTGGTCTGGCACACGAAATTAAAAATCCGTTGGGCGGCCTGCGCGGAGCGGCTCAGCTTCTTAGCAAGGCGCTTCCGGACCCAGCGCTGACGGAATATACCAAAGTCATTATTGAGCAGGCTGACCGCCTGCGTAATCTGGTTGATCGCCTGTTGGGGCCGCAACAGCCAGGTATGCATATCACGGAAAGCATTCATAAAGTGGCAGAGCGCGTGGTGGCGCTGGTGTCGATGGAGCTTCCCGAAAACGTCACGCTGATTCGTGATTACGACCCTAGCCTGCCAGAACTGCTGCACGATCCGGATCAGATAGAACAAGTTCTGCTGAATATCGTGCGTAATGCGCTACAGGCGCTGGGACCGGAAGGCGGAGAAATTATTCTGCGCACCCGCACCGCGTTTCAGCTCACGCTGCACGGTATGCGTTACCGTCTGGCGGCACGTATTGATGTTGAGGACAACGGTCCGGGCATTCCCTCGCATTTGCAGGATACGCTGTTCTACCCAATGGTCAGCGGCCGCGAAGGCGGTACCGGACTTGGATTATCCATCGCCCGTAATTTGATCGATCAACATTCCGGCAAAATTGAATTTACCAGTTGGCCGGGTCATACCGAATTCTCGGTTTACCTGCCTATCAGGAAATAAAGGTGACGTTTATGCAACGAGGAATAGTCTGGGTCGTTGATGACGATAGTTCCATCCGTTGGGTGCTTGAACGTGCGCTCGCAGGGGCAGGACTAAGCTGCACCACATTTGAAAGTGGTAAAGAGGTGCTGGATGCGCTGGCCAGCAAAACACCGGATGTGCTGTTGTCGGATATCCGCATGCCGGGTATGGACGGTCTGACGCTGTTAAAACAGATTAAGCAGCGTCACCCGATGCTTCCGGTCATCATAATGACTGCCCATTCCGATCTGGATGCCGCCGTCAGCGCTTACCAGCAAGGGGCGTTCGACTATCTGCCCAAACCTTTTGATATTGACGAAGCGGTAGCACTGGTCGAGCGCGCCATCAGCCATTATCAGGAACAGCAGCAGCCGCGTAATATTCAGATCAACGGCCCGACCACCGATATCATCGGCGAAGCGCCCGCGATGCAGGATGTATTCCGCATCATTGGCCGCCTCTCCCGCTCGTCAATCAGCGTGCTGATAAACGGAGAGTCCGGGACGGGTAAAGAGCTGGTCGCCCACGCCCTGCACCGCCACAGCCCGCGCGTCAAAGCACCGTTTATCGCGCTTAACATGGCAGCCATTCCGAAAGATTTGATTGAGTCTGAGCTATTTGGCCACGAAAAAGGGGCGTTTACCGGGGCGAATACCATTCGTCAGGGGCGTTTCGAACAGGCTGATGGCGGCACCCTCTTCCTTGATGAAATTGGCGATATGCCGCTGGACGTGCAGACACGCTTGTTGCGCGTATTAGCCGATGGACAGTTTTACCGCGTTGGCGGATACGCGCCCGTAAAGGTAGATGTTCGGATTATCGCGGCCACCCACCAGAACCTGGAACTGCGCGTGCAGGAAGGCAAATTCCGTGAGGATTTGTTCCACCGTCTGAACGTAATTCGCGTCCATTTGCCCCCGCTGCGTGAGCGTCGGGAAGATATCCCCCGTCTGGCACGTCATTTCCTGCAGGAAGCCGCCCGCGAGTTGGGTGTGGAAGCCAAGCAACTCCACCCTGAAACCGAAGCGGCACTTACACGTCTGGCCTGGCCAGGTAACGTTCGTCAGCTTGAAAACACCTGTCGCTGGCTGACCGTAATGGCTGCCGGGCAGGAAGTGCTGATTCAGGACTTACCGGCCGAACTGTTTGAAGCCAGCGTGCCCGATGCGCCTTCGCATATGCAGCCAGACAGCTGGGCAACCCTGTTGGCACAGTGGGCAGACCGGGCATTGCGTTCCGGTCATCAAAACTTGCTGTCAGAGGCTCAACCGGAGATGGAGCGGACGCTGTTGACCACTGCGCTGCGTCATACCCAGGGACACAAACAGGAAGCGGCACGTTTGCTCGGCTGGGGGCGTAATACCTTGACGCGCAAGTTAAAAGAACTCGGAATGGAGTGACGAAAAGTCACTGTGTAAAGATTGATAATTGAGCGCAAATTGCTGCTATTTTGCGCTTTACTGTTCCGATGAGTTAAGTATGATCGTGCCCGGCAAACGGGGGGAAGTCATCATGTTGGAATCAATCATTAATCTGCTATCGAGCGGCTCAGTCGACAGCCACACGCCACAAACCGCGGTTGCCGCAGTACTGTGCGCTGCGCTGGTTGGGCTGTTTAGCTGAAGGCGCGCCGGATGGCGCTAACGCTTATCCGGCCTACAGGTTATCGCAACGTGTAGGCCCGGTAAGCAAAGCGCCACCGGACAACGTCATTAAATCACCCGAGAGAACTGCTGCATCCGCGCTTTCTGGCGTAGATAAGCATCAAAGCACATGCAAATATTACGGATCAACAGGCGACCCTTCGGCGTAACCTGAATTCCCTTCTCATCCACATCCACCAGCCCATCTTTCGCCAGTGGTGCCAACAGCTTCAGATCTTCAGCAAAATAATCCGCAAAGTTCAAATCCCATTGCTGTTCCACAGCAGCATAGTCGAGGCGGAAGTTGCAGATCAGCAGCTTAATAACATCCCGACGAATGCAGTCATCGCGGGTCAGCGCAATACCGCGCCACAGTGCATTCCCTTGTTCATCAACCTGCTGATAATAGTGTTTCAGCTCTTTTTGGTTCTGTGCGTAGTTGTCGCCAATCATACTGATGGCGGATACGCCCATACCCAGCAAGTCGGTATCGCCCTGGGTGGTATAGCCCTGGAAATTCCGATGCAGAACACCTTCGCGCTGGGCAATGGCCAGTTCGTCGTCCGGGCGAGCGAAGTGATCCATTCCAATGAACTGATAGCCGGTTTCGGTTAGTGAAGAGATGGTTTCCTGCAGGATATCCAACTTTTGCTGTGCGCTGGGCAGGTCAGCATCTTTGATCTTGCGCTGGGCTGCGAAAAGCGTTGGCAGATGCGCATAGTTAAAGACGCTCAGACGATCTGGATTCAACTCCGCCACCCGCTTCAGGGTGAAAGCAAAGCTTTCCGGCGTCTGTTTTGGCAGGCCGTAAATAAGGTCGATATTCGTCGAGGTGAAACCGATCTCACGCGCATGGTTAAGTAGCGCAAAGATAAATTCCTCGTCCTGCTCACGGTTCACCAGGCGCTGAACTTCTTTGTTGAAGTCCTGCACCCCCATGCTCAGGCGATTAAACCCTTCAGCACGTAAATGATCGAGAACATCCAGCTCGATTTCACGCGGATCCACTTCGATCGAAATTTCGGCATCCGCGTTAAACTGAAAGTTAGCCCGCAGTAGCGTCATTAAGCGGCTGATTTGCGCTTTATTTAAGTAAGTTGGTGTACCGCCACCCCAGTGTAGCTGGCTGACATGCCGTCCAGAAAACAACGGTGCGCGGTGAATAATTTCTTGTTCCAGGGCATCGAGGTATTGATCGGCTTTATGCTGCTGACGGGTCACAATCTTATTGCAGCCACAGAAGTAACACAGTTTATGGCAGAACGGGATGTGAACGTATAACGAAAGTGGGCGCTCAGGGTAACGCGCCACGGCGTGCAAAAACGCTTCTGCACCGTAGTCTTCAGAGAACTCCAGCGCGGTCGGGTACGAGGTATATCGTGGCCCGGAATAGTTATATTTCTGGATCAGGGCCAGGTCCCAGTCTATTAGCTGTTCAGACATGCTCACTCCTTCCGATGGCGTCTCTGGCGGGTACGGCGTACCGGCTTAACCCCAGTGCGGGTGATAAGCCGGTTGCGCAGCCACTTCTGTCGCCGCGACAACCGCTGTAGTTTAACGAATAACCACACCAGATAACATATAACCGGAAGGGTTATAAGCAGGACGGGAAGACCCACGGTGTAAAACCGTTAGTTGCCGCCTTTCAGCAGGCGCATCATATCTTCCTGCTTTTCTTCCTCATCCTCTTCTTCGTCATCCTCGTAAGAGAGACCCAGCTTTTGCATCAGCTCGTCGATGCGATCCAGTTTGGCATCTACCCAGGCCTGATCTTCTGCGCTCAGGGTTTCTCCGGTTTCAAGACGTTCCAGCAGCGCATCCAGGCGCTCATCCGTTTCCAGTAAATCCAACTCAGCCTGTGGTGAAAGCATAGGTTTCTCACTTTTCGGTTTGTGCTGTTTGGTGACTTTTTCGGTCACACCCAATGGAATGGGGGTTTTACTGCCAATACGAGGATCTTTTTGTTTGTTTTGGTTTCCGCCACCTGATGCGCCATCACTACCGGACGCACGGCTACCCGCCGCATGACCACGGTGTTTTTTCTGGCGCTTACGGTCGCGAGCTTCCTGGTTAATTTCTTCGCGTGTTTTACGACGCGCTTTTGCAGGACCTTTACCGCGTGGTGTAGAAGTTGGTTTCATCATGATTCGTCTTTGGCTGTTTTTATTCAGTATATATTTGCGCCGGAATCTAGCAGAAATAAAGAAAAAAGGCGACAGAGTAATCTGTCGCCTTTTTTCCTGACTCTCAACCCTCAGCGGGCTCTACAATCCCTGTCGGCTATCAACACACCCTGTTTTTCCCTTAGCCTGCAACATTCCGTGTTGTTTCCATTTCCTTTTACTAACGTCTCCGGACGTTTGTCTTCCTGACAATCCTGTGTCTTCGCCTCCTGGCGCTCCTGACCCTCATCCTGAGTCGTTTATCCTGTCAGCTTCCTCGCTATGGACACTACTTTACCTTTTTAACGTAAACGCACAAGTAAGCCAGGTAACAGTTTCCATTAATCAGAATTCCAATAAGATATAATCATATGATTTATATATATTATATTGTTTCCCGCTCTGCCATCTCGCATAGATACTATCGGCAATGTCTCACAAAGCACGAGGTTTTTACTTACACTGACCACGCGTCGAAAAACCAGTCTTTTGCTGGTGTTCAGGTATAATCGCTGCAAAGCCTTGATTGATGGAGACGACCACGTTGACTAACTTGAATTATCAACAGACGCATTTTGTGATGAGTGCGCCTGATATTCGCCATTTACCTTCCGATACGGGAATCGAAGTGGCTTTTGCTGGCCGTTCCAACGCAGGCAAATCCAGTGCACTAAATACCCTGACCAATCAAAAGAGTCTGGCGCGTACCTCTAAAACACCAGGCCGTACTCAGCTCATCAACTTGTTTGAAGTTGTGGACGGTAAACGCCTGGTCGACCTGCCAGGTTATGGTTATGCCGAAGTCCCGGAAGAAATGAAGCGTAAATGGCAGCGCGCACTGGCTGAATACCTGGAAAAACGCCAGAGCCTGCAGGGTCTGGTGGTATTAATGGATATTCGCCACCCGCTAAAAGATCTCGACCAGCAGATGATCCTGTGGGCTGTTGAGAGCAACGTTCAGGTTCTGGTTCTACTGACTAAAGCAGATAAGCTGGCCAGTGGTGCCCGGAAAGCACAGCTGAACATGGTGCGTGAAGCGGTGCTGGCGTTTAATGGCGATGTACAGGTTGAAGCATTTTCATCACTGAAGAAGCTGGGCGTGGACAAACTGCGTCAGAAGTTGGATAGCTGGTTTAGTGAGCTGGCACCGGTTGAAGAGATGCAGGGCGGGGAATAATCCACGGATATGCCGGATGGCGCCGCTGCGCGTCTTATCCGGCCTACGAGCATGTGCAAAACTTTTCTTTCGCAAAATAAAAAACGCCCCAGTCATTACTGACTGGGGCGGCTAAAATATTCAGCCAAATCCGATTACGTGAAGTAAAAGGTCTGAAAGATAGAACATCTTACCTCTGTACCCTACGTGAATAACTTTACTCTTTTTTGAGCAGCTCAGAAAGCACTTTTTGTAATTTTTTTTCATTCCCGCCATAGGGATTTCTAATGGACATCACAAAAAGTTCTATCTTATGTTGCTTAGTTACGAAAAAAGCGCGTTATTCAGTAAACCCTTAGTGCGCCTGATCCCAGTTCTCACCACTACCGACTTCCACCAGCAAGGGCACATCAATTTGCGTCTCGTTTTCCATCAGCTGATGGATCTTTTTCGACACGTTTTCCAGATCATCTTTGTGCACTTCAAACACCAGTTCATCGTGTACCTGCATGATCATGCGCACGCGCGGCTGTTCTGTTTGCAGCCACCCATCCACGGCAATCATGGCCCGCTTAATAATATCTGCGGCAGTACCCTGCATCGGAGCGTTAATTGCAGCACGTTCCGCACCGGCACGGCGCGCGCCATTACTGGATTTAATATCCGGTAAATAGAGGCGGCGCCCTTCCAGCGTTTCAACGTAACCTTGCTCTTTTGCCTGTGCACGCGTCCGTTCCATATATTCCAGCACGCCAGGGTAGCGCTCGAAGTAGAGATCCATGTACTTCTGTGCTTCTTTACGCGGGATATTCAACTGACGAGCAAGACCGAAAGCACTCATGCCATAGATCAGACCAAAGTTAATGGCTTTTGCGCTACGACGCTGTTCGCTGGTCACTGAATCGAGCGGTAAACCAAAAACTTCTGCCGCCGTTGCACGGTGAATATCTTTTCCTTCGGCAAACGCAGTAAGCAGGCCTTTATCGCGCGAGAGATGCGCCATAATACGCAGCTCGATCTGCGAGTAGTCCGCAGAGACAATCACGTAGTCTTCTGGCGCGATAAATGCCTGACGAATACGACGACCTTCATCGTTACGTACCGGGATATTTTGCAGGTTAGGATCGGTTGAAGACAAACGTCCGGTCGCTGTAACAGCCTGGTGATATGAGGTATGCACACGTCCGGTTTTTGGGTTGATCATCAACGGAAGCTTATCCGTGTAGGTCGACTTCAGTTTTGCTAACCCACGATATTCCAGGATAACTTTTGGCAACGGATAATCCAGCGCTAACTCTTCCAGCACCTCTTCCGACGTTGACGGCGCACCACCCGGTGTTTTCTTCAGCGGCTTGATACCCTGCTTTTCAAACAGAATCGTTTGCAGTTGCTTGGTTGAAGAGAGGTTAAACGCTTCTCCAGCAATCTCGTGCGCTTTTTGCTCAAGCGCATTCAAACGCAACGTCAGCTCTTCTGAGTGTTTGTGCAATACAGCAGGATCGATTTTCACACCGTTGCGCTCAACGCGGGACAGAACCGGGACCAACGGCATATCGATATTTTCGAAGACGTTTAACGGCCCTTTGTGCTTCTGCAGTTCAGGCCACATCTTCAGGTGCAACTGAAGCGTAACATCGGCATCCTCTGCGGCATAACGCCCGGCTTCTTCCAGTGCTATCTGGTTAAAGGTCAGCTGGTTTTTACCTTTCCCGGCAATCTCTTCAAAGGTGATCGTTTTATGTTTCAGCCAGCGATCTGACAGGCTGTCCATATCGTGTCGGCCTGCGACGCTGTTAAGAATGTAGGATTCGAGCATGGTATCAAAGACGATGCCGCGCAGTTCAATCCCGTAATTTGCCAGGATACCGCGATCGAACTTCAGGTTTTGCCCAACTTTATGCGCCTTCTCATCTTCCAACAGTGGCTTCAGTAACGCCAGCGCACGGTCACGAGAAATCTGATCGGGCGCATCCAGGTAATCATGGGCGACAGGCACATACGCAGCCACACCTGGCTCAATGGCAAACGAGAGGCCAACCAGATTCGCGGTGATGTTATCCAGACTGTCAGTTTCTGTATCAAAGGCGAATACGGGAGCCTTCTTCAGCTTTGCAATCCACGCTTCCAGCGTTTCTTCATCCAGAATCGTCACATAGTTATCGTACGAGAGAACCGTGGCAGGTTCCTCAGGCGTTTCATCGACGACGATGGTTTCCTGCGGTTTAGCTGCCGGTTTTGTCCCTTTCGCCTGTAGCCATTTACCGGCTTCAACGTCAGTAACCCAACGCTTGAATTCATACTGTTTAAACAGGCCCAGCAGTTCTTCTGCTGCTGGTTGGCACACTTCCAGCTGCTCGCAGGTTAATTCCAGCTCAACATCCGTTTTGATGGTAGCCAGCTTATACGAGAGATACGCCACTTCTTTATTCTGCTCGAGTTTGCCTGCCATGGTTTTGGCACCACGGAAGGTTAGCCCTGCTATTTTGTCTGATTCCGCATAGAGGGTATCCAGCCCACCCAAGCCCTGAAGCAGCGCCTGAGCCGTTTTTTCACCCACGCCAGGTACGCCTGGAATGTTATCGGAGGAGTCACCCATCAGCGCCAGGAAATCAATGATCAGTTCAGGCGGAACACCGTACTTATTCACGACCTCATCCGGACCAAGGATCGTATTAGTCATAGTGTTGATGAGGGTGATGTTCGGCGTCACCAGTTGAGCCATATCTTTATCGCCGGTGCTAATCAGCACCGGACGCCCCACCTTCTCTGCCTCACGTGCCAGCGTACCGATGACATCGTCCGCTTCCACGCCTGAAACAGCCAACAATGGCAACCCCATCGCTTTTACCATCGCATGTAGAGGCTCAATCTGCGCACGTAAATCGTCCGGCATTGGCGGGCGATGCGACTTGTAGTGTTCGAATAATTCATCACGGAAGGTTTTACCCTTAGCGTCGAATACCACCGCAGCATGTGTAGGCTGATATTGCAGAATCAGGCTACGCAGCATGTTGAGAACACCGTACATCGCACCGGTAGGCTCTCCTGCGCTGTTAGTCAGCGGCGGAAACGCGTGGTATGCGCGATACAGGTAAGATGAACCGTCTACAAGGATAAGTGGGTTTTCTGGGATCTGAACCATAATGTCCGTGCCTGTTTATCAGATTATGGGTAAAGGATGCCACAGACGGGATGAAAACATGAGTTTTTCGCCGCATTTGTCGAAAAACTTTTGCAGATCTTCTGCGTTGCTCGCAAAGCGCGCTGTGGATAACTTTGTGAATAAATAATTTTCAGCCCTTTAACTCCAGCAATACAATTTATGAATCATAATAATTTATTATATTTTTCATTATCTTATGTTGATAAGTGGAACTTTATGCCATTTTTTCAGCTTATATCTGGATGTGGATAGATATTACCTTTTTTTCTATTCAGCGAAGATCCATCATTTGGCTCGTTTTCTGATAAAATCAGCCCCTTGCGCCTCATTTAGCGCACTATCTATGGCTAACCTTTTGAATAATTTAATTATGACGAGAATACTCGCTGCGATAACGCTGTTGCTGAGTATCGTATTGACCATATTGGTCACGATTTTTTGTTCTGTGCCAATCATCCTTGCAGGGGTTGTAAAGCTCCTTTTGCCCATTCCTGTCGTCTGGCGCAAGGTTTCTGTCTTCTGTAATTTCATGATGTATTGCTGGTGTGAAGGTCTGGCTCTACTGCTGCACCTTAATCCACGATTAAAGTGGGATATCGAAGGACTGGAAGGTCTTAGCAAGAAAAACTGGTACCTGCTCATTTGTAATCATTACAGTTGGGCCGACATCGTTGTACTTTGTGTTCTGTTCCGTAAACACATCCCGATGAATAAATACTTCCTCAAGCAGCAGTTGGCCTGGGTCCCTTTTATTGGTCTGGCATGTTGGGCTTTGGATATGCCGTTTATGAAACGCTATTCGCGTGGCTATCTGCTTCGTCATCCGGAACAACGCGGTAAAGATGTGGAAACAACGCGCCGTTCCTGTGAGAAATTTCGCGTACATCCGACAACAATTGTGAATTTTGTCGAAGGCTCACGTTTTACGGACGAGAAGCGTCAGCAAACCCGTTCCCCGTACAGCAATCTGCTCCCGCCCAAGGCGGCAGGCATTGCAATGGCGCTAAACGTTCTGGGATCACAGTTCGATAAATTGCTGAACGTTACGCTGTGCTATCCAGAAAATAGCCGTCATCCTTTCTACGATATGCTCAGCGGCAAGCTGACACGCATTGTCGTGCGAGTGAATCTCGAGCCAATTAGCGAAGAATTGCATGGTGATTACGTTAACGATAAGGCATTTAAACGTCGGTTCCAGCAGTGGCTGAACATGCTCTGGAGCGAGAAAGATACACAATTAAATGCGATTAAAGCCTCAAATAAAAAAGCCGGTCTGTGACCGGCTTTTTCTTTTACTTCTGACCAACCAGGAATTTCACGGTATCAGCATACTGCTGTACAAAGATATCCATGCTGCTGGTATCCATACCCTGCGGGTTCACCTGATATTTGCCATTAACAAACATCGCCGGCACGCCCTGCAGCTGCAAATCAGCTGCCGCTTTTTCCTGCTGGGCAACAAGTGATTTCACCACGAAGCTATTCCATGCCGCATCATAGTCTTCACCTTTAATACCTGCGTCGACGAAGACTTTACGGATATCAGCGACAGACTGAACAGTCTGCGTTTTCTGCACCCCTTCAAACAACGGCACAGTCACCTGATCTTCAACGCCCAGTGCCATAGCAACAGCCCATGCCTGCGTCAGATCTTTACCTAGAGGCCCCAAAAACTCGACGTGATACTTAGTCATTTTGGTGCCTTCTGGCAATTTTTTCTTCACGTTATCAGATACGTGAAGGACTTCTTCAAACTGGTAGCAATGCGGGCAGTAGAAGGAGAAAAACTCCAACACCTGCGGTTCACCCGCAACAGGCTTTTCCAGTGTGATGTACTGCTTACCATCCTGGAACTGCGCTGCCGATGCGCTAAAAGCTAAAACCATACCAGCCAGCGCCAGCCATATTTTTTTCATGTTCAAGTTTCTCCGATTAATACATTGGCGTTAATTGTAAGGGGGGCTCTTGCAGAATTTTTGCCTGCTCAATAAAGGTCGCGGTCTGACGCTGCCAGTAATCTTCCCCGGTTAACCAAGGGAAATTTTTGGGGAAAGCTGGATCAGCCCAACGTCGAATCAGCCAGGCAAGATAATAAACTAAACGCATTGCACGTAAAGGTTCTATCAGTCCGATTTCAGCGGTGTCAAATTCACTAAACTCTTCATAAGCTTCAATAATAGTTTCAAGCTGCATACGTTGCTCTGCTTTATCACCATTAAGAAGCATCCATAAATCCTGTATTGCAGGACCATTACGGGCATCATCCAAATCAACAAACATCGGGCCATCACGCCACAAAATATTACCTGCATGGCAATCACCGTGCAGACGTAGCGACGCAAAACGCGTATGCCAGCGTTCGGTGACCACGGTAATCAGTGCGTCCGTTGCCTTCAGGAAGGCCGCCTTTTGTCCTGACGGAATGAGCGGTGCATGCTCAAAAAGCTTACGTGGCTCAGTCAGGTACTCTTCAAGGCCTATAGTGGGGCGAAAGGTAAAAGGTTGTTTGCACCCGGTCTGGTGAAGACGACCCAGGTAGCGACCCACGGCCTCCATCTGATCGATGTTGTCGGCTTCAAACTGACGACCACCTACGCTTTGGAAGATTGCATAGTGAAAACCCTGATGGCTCAACAGCGTTTGACCATTCAGAACCAGAGGTGCAGCGACCGGGACGTCATCACTAACCAGTTCCAGGGCAAATTGATGCTCTTCCTGAATCTGATCGACAGACCAACGCTCAGGGCGATAGAACTTCACGACAAAACGTCGGCGATCTTCATCCTGGAATTGATAAACACGATTCTCATAGCTGTTTAGCGGGGTAAGACCAGAATCCACGCGGATGCCCTGTTCAAACAAGGCATCCATGATGGTATCAGGGTGTAGCGTCTGGAAAGTAAAAGCGTTGTCGTTCATCCCATCATCCAGAAATTACTACGAATGATTCAGGATATCATTTCACAGCGCTTTCGGTGGAGGCGCTTACAAGGTTTTACTCTTTAATTACGCCACGTGCGCGTAGAAGTGCTGTTTTAAAATCTTCTTCATAATCTTTTTGAATGCCTGGGATCACGGCATCTTTCGCTGAGTCACGCATTTTCAGGTGATAGATCAGAATGTCATCAGTTAAATCCGCCAGTTCTCCGTCAAAACCTGACTCTTGCGCCAGTTTCTGTAAAAATTGCATCAGGTTAAGATCGGGTTCTTTCTGCCAGGCCGGCTGGAGGAGTTCAATAACTTCATTCAGACGTTTACATTTCATGGTTGTGCTCCTTACGCTCAATATAGATACGTTAGCAGGGTCAATCCCACATTAAAAGAGGCGATATCAGTGATTCTGGATAGTGCAATAACAGGGGTTGTCCTGGCCGGCGGGAAAGCCAGACGAATGGGTGGAGCAGATAAAGGTTTGCTTGAGCTGGATGGAAAACCCCTTTGGCGATATGTGGCCGACACCCTCGCTTTGCAGGTCGAGACTGTTGTGGTTAACGCTAATCGCCACCAGGATATTTATCAGCAAAGCGGCCTGAAAGTCATCCCCGATGCCCTGGCTGATTATCCTGGTCCATTGGCCGGTATGCTGTCGGTTTTTTTACAGGCAGAAGGGAACTGGTTTCTGTTTTGCCCTTGTGATATGCCCTATATCCCCCACGATCTGGTCGCTCGTTTAAAAGAACAACGCAAATCAGCCCCCGTAGTCTGGGTGCATGATGGTGAAAGAGATCACCCGACAATTGCACTGATGAACAGATCAATGCAGCCCCTGCTACAGGATTACCTGCAGTCTGGAGAACGACGCGTGATGGTCTTTATGCGCCAGGCTGGGGGACATCCCGTTGACTTTAGCGATCATAAAGATGCATTCGTGAATGTGAATACACCCGAAGAACTCGCCAGATGGCAGGATAAATCATGATCCCATTACTCGCCATTGCAGCCTGGAGCGGTACGGGGAAAACCACGCTGCTCAAAAAGCTTATCCCGGAACTGTGCGCCAGAGGTATTCGTCCCGGATTGATTAAGCATACACACCACGATATGGATGTCGATAAGCCTGGCAAGGATAGCTATGAGCTACGTAAAGCCGGGGCAGCACAAACGCTGGTTGCCAGCCAACAGCGTTGGGCGTTAATGGTTGAAACACCTGAAGAGCCCGAACTGGACCTGGCATATCTGGTCAGCCGGATGGATGTATCGACATTAGATATGGTACTTGTTGAAGGCTTTAAGCATGAACCTGTCGCGAAGATTCTGCTTTTTCGTGAAGGCTGCGGGCATCGTGCAGAAGAGTTAGTTATAGACGAGCATGTTGTCGCAGTTGCTAGTGATGTGCCGCTGGCGGTGGATATTCCATTGTTAGATATCAACGACATACAGCAACTTACTGAGTTTGTTACGCAATGGGTAAGACAGTAACTGTGGTATTGCCTGCTTGCCTGATGCGCTGCGCTGTGCTTATCAGGCCTACAACATACATTCAGCTGCAGGCCGGATAAGGCGGGACGCCGCATCCTGCGGTTTTCACTCCCCACAGACGCAAAAAAGCCCGTCCGGCAGGATGGGCTTCTTCACTTATTTGATGCCTGGCAGTTTATGGCGGGCGTCCTGCCCGCCACCCTCCGGGCCGTTGCTGCGCAACGTTCAAATCCGCTCCCGGCGGATTTGTCCTACTCAGGAGAGCGCTCACCGACAGACTGCAGATAAAACAAAAGGCCCAGTCTTTCGACTGAGCCTTTCGCTTTTATTTGATGCCTGGCAGTTCCCTACTCTCGCATGGGGAGACCCCACACTACCATCGGCGCTACGGCGTTTCACTTCTGAGTTCGGCATGGGGTCAGGTGGGACCACCGCGCTACAGCCGCCAGGCAAATTCTGTTTATCAGACCGCTTTTTTGCGTTCTGATGTAATCTGTAATCAAGCTGAATCTTGTGTCTGTCTTTCGCCAAAACATCTTCGGCGTTGTAAGGTTAAGCCTCACGGTTCATTAGTATCGGTTAGCTCAATGTATCGCTACACTTACACACCCGACCTATCAACGTCGTCGTCTTCAACGTTCCTTCAGGAG
>NZ_JANEWI010000110.1:0-277 GCF_028069775.1 Citrobacter sp. Igbk 17
CATCCGACTTGACAGACCGCCTGCGTGCGCTTTACGCCCAGTAATTCCGATTAACGCTTGCACCCTCCGTATTACCGCGGCTGCTGGCACGGAGTTAGCCGGTGCTTCTTCTGCGAGTAACGTCAATCGCTGCGGTTATTAACCACAACGCCTTCCTCCTCGCTGAAAGTACTTTACAACCCGAAGGCCTTCTTCATACACGCGGCATGGCTGCATCAGGCTTGCGCCCATTGTGCAATATTCCCCACTGCTGCCTCCCGTAGGAGTCTGGACCGTG
>NZ_JANEWI010000111.1:0-271 GCF_028069775.1 Citrobacter sp. Igbk 17
GGGATTCCCATGTCGGCACCCTCTCTTGAATACCGGATAGAAATACAGCACAAAAACTGCATATACATCCAGCAATGAGCAGATAAGCCGTACTGTTCAGGAAATGTTTGAAGAGGCTGAGTTCTGGCTGGTTTCAGACTAAGAAATGGCGCTGCTGTCCTGGATAAATATAATCTGCGACGACTGGTGGCTATTTGTTGCCAATCGCCGCAACTACTCCTGTCAGAGCTTCGCATTCAATCAGGTTCACTGTGAGCTACCCATATTCTTT
>NZ_JANEWI010000112.1:0-265 GCF_028069775.1 Citrobacter sp. Igbk 17
CCCATCAATTAACCTTCCGGCACCGGGCAGGCGTCACACCGTATACGTCCACTTTCGTGTTTGCACAGTGCTGTGTTTTTAATAAACAGTTGCAGCCAGCTGGTATCTTCGACTGATTTCAGCTCCATGAGTAAATCACTTCACCTACATATCAGCGTGCCTTCTCCCGAAGTTACGGCACCATTTTGCCTAGTTCCTTCACCCGAGTTCTCTCAAGCGCCTTGGTATTCTCTACCTGACCACCTGTGTCGGTTTGGGGTACGAT
>NZ_JANEWI010000113.1:0-265 GCF_028069775.1 Citrobacter sp. Igbk 17
CCCATCAATTAACCTTCCGGCACCGGGCAGGCGTCACACCGTATACGTCCACTTTCGTGTTTGCACAGTGCTGTGTTTTTAATAAACAGTTGCAGCCAGCTGGTATCTTCGACTGATTTCAGCTCCACGGGTAAACCGCTTCACCTACATATCAGCGTGCCTTCTCCCGAAGTTACGGCACCATTTTGCCTAGTTCCTTCACCCGAGTTCTCTCAAGCGCCTTGGTATTCTCTACCTGACCACCTGTGTCGGTTTGGGGTACGAT
>NZ_JANEWI010000114.1:0-260 GCF_028069775.1 Citrobacter sp. Igbk 17
ACTAAGCGTACACGGTGGATGCCCTGGCAGTCAGAGGCGATGAAGGACGTGCTAATCTGCGATAAGCGTCGGTAAGGTGATATGAACCGTTATAGCCGGCGATTTCCGAATGGGGAAACCCAGTGTGATTCGTCACACTATCATTACGTGAATACATAGCGTAATGAAGCGAACCGGGGGAACTGAAACATCTAAGTACCCCGAGGAAAAGAAATCAACCGAGATTCCCCCAGTAGCGGCGAGCGAACGGGGAGCAGCCC
>NZ_JANEWI010000115.1:0-255 GCF_028069775.1 Citrobacter sp. Igbk 17
CAGATATGGTGTTTTTGAAATTCAATAACTCGACATTTTCAGCGACAACATATCCCAAATTAGCGCTGATTTATCCCGGTCTGAAACTGACTGAGCATCGTGGTGAATTTATCCGTATCTGGGATGACGGTCGAGGGGTGGATAGTGGACGAGCACTTCTGTCAGCACAGGATGCATCCGCAATTAACCTCTTACTGGGTGAAAATGCTAACCAGCCTGGTCTGGGTCAAATCTCCGTTTCAAACGATGATGGAC
>NZ_JANEWI010000116.1:0-255 GCF_028069775.1 Citrobacter sp. Igbk 17
GTATTTTGCATGGTCAAATCCTCCCTTAAGCCAGACGCAGCGCTTCAAGGCGGCGCAGGTCGAAGTCGTTCAGTTCGTCGGTGTAATCAGCGGTGATCGGTGCTGGCCATTCGCCAGTGTCAAAGCCGGTAGCGATAGCGCGCATCGATTTGCGGTACTCAAGCATGCCCAGCTCCAGCAGTTCGGCGGATGCCTCGATGATGGCAATCCAGTGGTAGTTCTCGTCTTTGTTGACAAAAATCCAGAAGAACTGGT
>NZ_JANEWI010000117.1:0-232 GCF_028069775.1 Citrobacter sp. Igbk 17
AGAGAACCTGGCTGCGATATGCCAGCGCCTGCAGGGTGTCATTATCGAGAACAAAGACGCCCTGGCAGTGATGCGCGCCCACGACGCCGATACCACTCTGCATTACATAGATCCGCCTTATGTGCCGGAAACGCGCGTACAGGGTAACCGCTATTACAACCATGAAATGACCGTTGAAGGGCATGAGCAACTGTTAGCTGTGGCCAGAACGATGACCGGCATGGTGATAATC
>NZ_JANEWI010000118.1:0-254 GCF_028069775.1 Citrobacter sp. Igbk 17
GTTTTGAGATACTTCGGCCGGCGACTTTCACTCACACAAACCAGCAAGTGGCGTCCCCTAGGGGATTCGAACCCCTGTTACCGCCGTGAAAGGGCGGTGTCCTGGGCCTCTAGACGAAGGGGACGTGAAGTCTCAATCGCAAGACGCCTTGCTATTTACTTTTCATCAGACAATCTGTGTGAGCACTACAAAGAACGTTTCTTTAAGGTAAGGAGGTGATCCAACCGCAGGTTCCCCTACGGTTACCTTGTTAC
>NZ_JANEWI010000119.1:0-237 GCF_028069775.1 Citrobacter sp. Igbk 17
TGAATGAGATAACTACGATGGGGCTATAGCTCAGCTGGGAGAGCGCCTGCTTTGCACGCAGGAGGTCTGCGGTTCGATCCCGCATAGCTCCACCATCTTTACTGCAAAAAACAAGAAAACTTCAGAGTGTACCTGAAAAGGTTCACTGCGAAGTTTTGCTCTTTAAAAATCTGGATCAAGCTGAAAATTGAAACGACACACTGTTTCATTTCTCCGTAATAAGAAATGAAAAGCGGT
>NZ_JANEWI010000012.1:0-117089 GCF_028069775.1 Citrobacter sp. Igbk 17
ATTTAATTATTTTTACTTAAGTGTTACCGTTGTTACCGCTCGATTTTCACCTGCACTAAAAGCAAAAAGCGATACTAAAAGTAAGGCATTAACATTATGAAAAAAGTGACTGCCATGCTCTTCACCATGGCCGTAGGGCTGAATGTTGTCTCGATGGCAGCAAAAGCGAAAGCGGCGGAAGAGCAGGAAACGGATGTACTGTTGATTGGCGGCGGCATCATGAGCGCCACACTGGGAACCTATTTACAGGAGCTGGAGCCGCAATGGTCAATGACCATGGTAGAGCGACTGGATGGCGTTGCTCAGGAGAGTTCAAACGGCTGGAACAACGCCGGAACAGGCCACTCCGCACTTATGGAACTGAACTACACGCCTAAAAAGGCTGACGGTAGCATCAGTATTGAAAAGGCAGTCGAAATTAACGAAGCCTTCCAGATTTCCCGCCAGTTCTGGGCGTATCAGGTCAACAATGGCGTGATGCATGAACCCCGCTCGTTTATTACCACGGTTCCCCATATGAGCTTTGTCTGGGGCGACGAGAACGTGAATTTCCTGCGTGCCCGTTACACGGCACTCCAGCAAAGCACCCTGTTCCGCGGTATGCGCTATTCTGAAGATCACGCGCAGATTAAAGAATGGGCGCCTCTGGTTATGGAAGGTCGCGATCCAAAACAGAAAGTTGCGGCAACGCGTACTGAGATCGGTACTGACGTGAACTACGGCGAAATTACGCGCCAGCTGATTGCATCGTTGCAGAAAAAACCTAATTTTGCGCTGCAACTGAGCACCGAAGTTCGCGGCTTTAAGCGTAACGCGGATAATAGCTGGACCGTCACGGTTGCCGATCTGAAAAACAACGAAGCGGAACACGCCATTAAGGCGAAGTTTGTCTTTATTGGTGCCGGTGGTGCAGCACTGAAACTGCTGCAGGAAACCGATATCCCGGAAGCGAAAGGCTATGCCGGATTCCCGGTTGGTGGTCAGTTCCTGGTGGCGGAAAACCCTGATGTGGTCAATCGTCACCTGGCGAAAGTGTATGGTCAGGCATCTGTCGGCGCGCCGCCGATGTCCGTACCGCACATTGACACCCGTATTCTGGATGGTAAACGCGTGGTGCTGTTTGGGCCGTTCGCGACCTTCTCCACCAAATTCCTGAAAAATGGCTCTTTGTGGGATCTGCTCAGTTCTACTACCACGTCCAACTTTATGCCAATGGTGAATGTGGGTCTGGATAACTTCGATCTGGTCAAATATCTGGTAAGCCAGGTCATGCTCAGCGACGACGATCGTTTTGCTGCTCTGCAGGAGTACTATCCAGAGGCGAAGAAAGAAGACTGGCGTTTGTGGCAAGCGGGCCAGCGCGTGCAGATCATCAAAAGCGATGCTGAGAAGGGCGGCGTTCTGCGTCTGGGAACCGAAGTGGTCAGCGATAAAGAGGGAACCATTGCTGCGCTACTGGGCGCATCACCGGGGGCATCAACCGCGGCACCGATCATGCTGCATCTGATGGAAAAAGTGTTTAAAGATAAAGTTGCCAGTCCGCAATGGCAGGCGAAGCTGAAAACGATTATTCCGTCTTATGGCACCAAGCTGAACGGCAACGTTGATGCGACGGAGCAAGAGCTGCAATACACCAGCGAAGTACTGGGTCTGAAGTACGATAAACCGCAGGTTGCTGATGAAGCACCGAAACCACAGCTAAAACCTCAGGCGCAACCGCAACCTGAGCAGAAAGCCGTGGCGGATATCGCGCTGTAAAAAAAAGCCGGATCGCGCTGCGCTTATCCGGCCTATTTCTACTTCATGCGTCTGTAGGCCGGATTAGGCGGTACGCCGCCATCCGGCACATTCTCACTTATCGCGCGACGGCGTCCTGAATCTTATCTTCTGCTTTCCAGATGCGGTATTTCACCTCCACGTTTTCTGGGGTGTAGACCACAATCGGTAATTTGCTGTTGTAACGCAGCATACCGTCTTCACCCAGATACGCGGTGATGAATTTCTTCTCTTTCTTACCGTCCGGGCAGGCCATCATGGTTGAAACCGGAGAAGTGACTTTGTCGAATACATAGTAGTCATAACCCCAACCTTCCAGCGTTTTGCTGTCCAGTTCTCCGCCAAGGCGATGTTTGTTGCAATCAACCTCCAGCGTTTGTCCGATCAGCAGTTCTACTTTCAGAGTAGATTCATCTTTCTCAGGAGTAAGCTGAATAACCTGACGCTTCATTCCCTTGTCCGCTTTAGGATAAGGGGCGACTTTTTCCAGCGGCTGAGCGCTGGCATCGGTGGTTGTCGCCCACGTAGTGGTGCTGGCGAAGGCGGCAAAGAGTACGGCAGGGACAATTGTCTTCATCTTATTGTTCACAGTGTTTCCTTTCTTCTGTCTTATGAACGTATCCAGGGCAGGTTAGCATATTCACATCGTCTATTAATCTAAATTTACTTATATTTTAAGTGCATTAATTAAAGGTTTATGGTTTGTGTAGCGATAAATACCAGGAATTATCTGAATTATGAGATTATTCTCTGTTGCATAACTTCGTTATATAATTCATTATATAACTCATTGAAATGTGAGCAAAAGCGCACTTTTCCCCGCCAACTCAACACTCTTTTGATCCGGCAACAGCATTTACCCCAATTGGGGTATGCACCTCTAACACATCCTGAAATATCTTACGGTTAAAAATAACTACTCATAAATAGTGCGTTTTTTATTGTCGTTCAACCCGCCGAGGGAGAGCGTCATTATGGAAGGACAATGTCATGGTTGATTTATCCCGTCGAGGCATGTTGACAGGCAGTTGGCGTAAAGCCAACGCGGGGATTCGTCCGCCGTGGAGCAAGGAAGACTCTCACTTTCTGGCCAATTGCCTCCGTTGTGACGCCTGCATCCAGGCGTGTGAAACCGACATCCTGCAGCGAGGCCAGGGCGGTTATCCAAGCGTAAATTTCAAACACGGCGAATGCAGCTTTTGTTACGCCTGCGCAGAGGCCTGTCCCGAATCACTTTTTCTTCCGCGCCACACCAGGGCATGGGATCTGAATTTTTCGATCGGTGACAACTGTCTCGCGCATCAGTCCGTTGAATGCCATCGCTGTCAGGATAGCTGTGAACCCATGGCCATTACCTTTCGTCCCACGCTGTCCGGTATTTATCAGCCACAGCTCGACAATCAGGCATGTAACGGATGCGGCGCGTGTGTCGCTATCTGTCCGGTATCAGCCATTAATGCGGAGTACAACCATGGACACTAACTGGCAGGTCTGCAGCCTGGTCGTTCAGGCCAAAAGTCAGCACATCAGCGATATCGCCACGCAGTTACGTTCGTTTCCGGGTTGCGAAGTTGCTCTCAGCGATGTGGAAAGCGGTCAGCTGATTGTGGTGGTAGAAGCTGAGCATAGTGAAACGCTAATGAAAACAATTGAGTCAGTGCGCAACGTTGCGGGCGTGCTGGCGGTGTCGCTGGTTTATCACCAGCAGGATGAGCAAGGTGAGGAAACACCATGAAACTCAGTCGTCGTAGCTTTATGAAAGCTAACGCCGTTGCGGCCGCTGCGGCGGCTGCCGGGTTAAGCGTGCCGGGCGTTGCCCGCGCGGTAGTCGGTCAGCAAGAAGCGATCAAATGGGACAAAGCCCCGTGCCGATTCTGTGGTACGGGTTGTGGCGTATTGGTAGGAACCCAGCAAGGACGTGTTGTGGCATGTCAGGGCGATCCTGATGCGCCTGTTAACCGTGGGCTTAACTGCATCAAAGGTTATTTCCTGCCGAAAATCATGTACGGAAAAGACCGTTTAACGCAGCCGATGCTGCGCATGAAAGACGGCAAATATCACAAAGAAGGCGAATTCACCCCGATTAGCTGGGACCAGGCCTTTGATGTGATGGAAGAGAAGTTTAAAGCGTCTCTGAAAGAGAAAGGGCCAGACGCAATTGGTATGTTTGGCTCCGGTCAGTGGACCATCTGGGAAGGCTACGCTGCCGCAAAACTGTTCAAAGCCGGTTTCCGTTCGAATAACATCGATCCGAACGCGCGTCACTGCATGGCGTCAGCCGTTGTGGGCTTTATGCGTACCTTTGGTATGGATGAGCCGATGGGCTGCTATGACGATATCGAACATGCAGATGCTTTCGTCCTGTGGGGCGCAAACATGGCGGAAATGCACCCGATCCTGTGGTCACGCATTACCAACCGTCGTCTGTCCGATCCTAACGTTAACGTCGCCGTTCTCTCTACCTTCCAGCATCGTAGCTTTGAGCTGGCGGATAACGGCATCGTCTTTACGCCGCAAAGCGACCTGGTGATCCTCAACTACATCGCAAACTATATCATTCAAAACAATGCGATAAACCAGGACTTCTTTAGCAAGCACGTTAACCTGCGTAAAGGGGCGACGGATATCGGCTACGGTTTACGTCCTACCCATCCGCTGGAAAAAGCGGCGAAAAACCCAGGTTCTGACGCCTCTGAACCGATCAGCTTTGAAGAGTACAAAGCGTTTGTTGCGGAATATACGCTGGACAAAACCGCAGAAATGACCGGCGTGCCAAAAGATCAGCTGGAACAGCTGGCACAGCTGTATGCCGATCCGAAGAAGAAAGTTATCTCCTACTGGACGATGGGCTTTAACCAGCATACCCGTGGCGTATGGGCGAACAACCTGGTCTATAACCTGCACCTGCTGACCGGTAAAATTTCTCAGCCAGGCTGCGGCCCATTCTCGCTGACGGGTCAGCCTTCTGCTTGTGGTACTGCGCGTGAAGTCGGGACCTTCTCTCACCGTCTGCCTGCGGACATGGTGGTGACGAACGAGAAACACCGCGATATCTGTGAAAAACACTGGAACATTCCGGCGGGGACTATCCCGGCGAAAATCGGTCTGCATGCGGTGGCGCAGGATCGTGCGCTGAAAGATGGCAAGCTCAATGTCTACTGGGTGATGTGTAACAACAACATGCAGGCTGGGCCGAACATCAACGAAGAGCGTATGCCTGGCTGGCGCGATCCGCGCAACTTTATCATCGTTTCCGATCCGTACCCGACGGTCAGTGCTCTGGCGGCCGACCTGATCCTGCCAACAGCGATGTGGGTAGAGAAAGAAGGGGCTTACGGTAACGCCGAGCGCCGTACTCAGTTCTGGCGCCAGCAGATTAAAGCACCGGGCGAAGCGAAATCTGACCTGTGGCAGATGGTGCAGTTTGCCCGCCGATTCAAAACGGAAGACGTCTGGCCGGAGGAACTGCTGGCGAAGAAACCCGAGCTGCGCGGTAAGACGTTGTATGACGTGCTGTTCGCCACGCCAGCTGTCACGAAATTCCCGGTCAGCGAACTGGCTGAAGATCAACTCAACGATGAATCTCGCGAACTCGGCTTCTACCTGCAAAAAGGTCTGTTCGAAGAGTATGCCTGGTTTGGTCGCGGACACGGACACGATCTCGCACCGTTCGATGATTACCACAAGGCGCGCGGGTTACGCTGGCCGGTGGTTGACGGTAAAGAGACCCAGTGGCGTTACAGCGAAGGCAATGACCCTTACGTGAAAGCAGGTGAAAGCTACAAGTTCTACGGTAAACCGGACGGTAAAGCGGTTATCTTCGCGCTGCCATTTGAGCCTGCTGCTGAAGCGCCGGATAAAGAATATGATCTGTGGCTCTCCACCGGTCGCGTGCTGGAACACTGGCACACCGGCAGCATGACGCGCCGCGTGCCGGAACTGCACCGTGCGTTCCCGGAGGCGGTACTGTTTATTCATCCGCTGGACGCGAAAGCGCGCGATCTGCGCCGAGGCGACAAGGTCAAAGTGGTTTCCCGTCGTGGTGAAGTGATTTCGATTGTTGAAACACGCGGCCGCAACCGTCCGCCGCAGGGGCTGGTGTACATGCCGTTCTTCGATGCCGCACAGTTGGTGAACAACCTGACGCTGGATGCGACGGATCCGCTCTCTAAAGAGACGGATTTCAAGAAGTGCGCTGTGAAACTGGCGAAGGTGTAACGCGTTATGTCCCGGTCAGCAAAACCCCAAAATGGCCGCCGCCGCTTCCTGCGCGATATGGTTCGTGCAGCTGGCGGGCTGGCTGTCGTTGGCGTGGCGCTGGGGTTGCAACAGCAAACTGCACGCGCAACAGGTGTGCGGTTGCGCCCGCCTGGGGCTCTGAGTGAGGACGCATTTGCCAGCGCCTGCGTGCGCTGTGGTCAGTGCGTCCAGGCTTGCCCGTACGACACGCTGAAACTGGCAACGCTGGCCTCCGGGCTGGCGGCCGGAACACCTTATTTTGTCGCTCGCGACATCCCCTGCGAGATGTGTGAAGACATTCCGTGCGCCAAAGTTTGCCCCAGCGGCGCGTTGGACAGGGAGATCGAGTCTATTGACGATTCACGCATGGGGCTGGCGGTGTTGTTGGATCACGAGAACTGCCTCAACTATCAGGGATTGCGTTGCGACGTTTGCTATCGCGAGTGCCCGAAAATCGATGAGGCCATCACCCTGGAGTTGGATCGCAACATGCGTACCGGTAAGCATGCGCGGTTTATTCCAACCGTGCATAGCGATGCCTGTACTGGCTGCGGTAAATGCGAAAAAGTATGCGTACTGGAACAGCCGGCAATAAAAGTGTTGCCACTGTCGTTGGCGAAAGGGGAGTTGGGACACCATTACCGCTTCGGTTGGCTGGAGGGGAACAATGGCAAATCGTAAACGTGATGCGGGGCGTGAAGCACAAACGAAAAAAGGTTGGTGGCGGAGCCATCGCTGGCTGGTGTTGCGTCGTCTGAGCCAGTTTCTGGTTCTGGCAATGTTTCTCAGCGGTCCCTGGCTGGGCGTGTGGATCCTGCATGGTAATTACAGCAGCAGCCTGTTGCTGGATACCATTCCGTTAACCGATCCGCTGATCACCCTGCAAAGCCTGGCCAGCGGGCACCTGCCCGCAACAGTTGCGTTAACAGGGGCCGCCATTATTACGGTTCTGTATGCCCTTGCCGGTAAGCGATTGTTTTGTAGTTGGGTCTGCCCGATGAATCCGGTTACTGATTTGGCGAGCTGGCTGCGCAGAAGATTTGACCTGAATCAGTCTGCGACTTTGCCGCGCCATATACGGTACGTCCTGCTGGTGGTTATCCTGGTCGGTTCTGCCCTGACAGGGACGCTGCTATGGGAATGGATAAATCCGGTCTCTTTGCTGGGACGTAGCCTGGTAATGGGCTTTGGCAGCGGGGCGCTGCTTATTCTCGCGCTGTTTTTATTTGATTTACTGGTTGTTGAGCATGGCTGGTGCGGGCATCTCTGCCCCCTGGGTGCGCTGTATGGCGTATTGGGTAGTAAAGGTGCATTAACCGTATCGGCAAAAGAACGTAAGAGATGTAACCGCTGTATGGATTGTTTTCATGTTTGCCCGGAACCGCATGTGCTACGTGCGCCGGTGCTGGATGAGCAAAGCCCGGTGCAGGTGACCAGTCGCGATTGCATGGCCTGCGGTCGCTGTGTGGATGTCTGTTCTGAGGATGTTTTTACAATAACGATACACAAAATCATTTGAGATGCATCGCGGCGGCAAGTGAGGAAATCCCCGGGAGCATAGTAACTATGTGACTGGGGTTTCGGAGCGCAGCCAACAAAGAGGCAGCTTAAAGGATGAAGTGTAAATGCGATGGAGTTCGGGAGCTAAACAATGAAAAGCCATGACCTGATTAAAGCGCTGAGTCAATGGACAGCCGCGCTGGCCCTGGTAGTCAGTGGGGCCGTTTGGGCTGCAAACGGAGTGGATCTGAGCCAGTCACCGGAAGTCTCAGGGACACAGGAAGGGGCGATTCGCATGCCGAAAGAGCAGGAGCGTATGCCGCTGAATTATGTGAATCAGCCACCAATGGTTCCGCACAGTGTTGACGGCTACCAGGTGACGACCAATACCAACCGTTGCCTGCAGTGTCACGGTGTTGAAAGCTACCGCACCACCGGTGCACCGCGTATCAGCCCGACGCACTTTATGGACAGCAACGGCAAGGTACTGGCTGAAGTCGCTCCGCGTCGTTACTTCTGCCTGCAGTGTCATGTCCCGCAGGCTGATGCGGCACCGATTGTTGAAAATACCTTCACCCCCTCGAAAGGTTACGGGAAATAAGAGGTCATTATGGAAAATTCTAACCGTAAACCAGGCTGGATTAAGCGCGTCTGGCAATGGTGGCGTCGCCCCAGCCGTCTGGCGCTCGGCACGCTGTTGTTAATCGGCTTTGTGGGCGGCATTATTTTCTGGGGCGGCTTTAATACCGGTATGGAAAAGGCCAATACTGAAGAGTTCTGCATTAGCTGTCACGAAATGCGCAACACGGTATACCAGGAATATATGGAAACCGTACACTACAACAACCGCAGCGGTGTGCGCGCGACTTGCCCTGATTGCCACGTCCCTCATGAGTGGGGCCCGAAAATGATCCGCAAAATCAAGGCCAGCAAGGAGCTGTACGCGAAAGCACTGGGGTTGATAGATACACCGCAAAAATTTGAAGACCACCGTTTATCGATGGCGCAAAATGAATGGCGGCGTATGAAAGACAATAATTCGCAAGAGTGTCGGAACTGTCACAACTTCGAGTTTATGGATTTAACCGCCCAGAAAGGCGTAGCGGCTAAAATGCATGACCAGGCCGTGAAAGAAGGGCAAACCTGTATTGACTGTCATAAAGGGATAGCACACAAACTGCCTGATATGCGCGAAGTCAAACCGGGCTTTTAACAGGATGTAAATAATCAGGATGCTTGAGGCCAGAGAACTGCTCTGCGAGCGAGATGACAGAATACTGTTTAGCGATCTGTCATTTCGCGTCAATGCAGGGGAATGGGTACAAATTACCGGGAGTAATGGCGCAGGGAAAACCACCTTGTTGCGGTTGCTTACCGGGCTGGCTCGTCCTGACGCCGGAGAGGTTTGCTGGCAAGGGAAATCGCTGCACCAGGTGCGGGACAGCTACCATCAGGAACTGCTGTGGATCGGACATCAGCCGGGGATAAAAACCCGGCTTTCGGCGTTGGAGAATCTGCGGTTTTTCCATCACGATGGCGATTGTCTAGTGGCGCTGGCGCAGGCAGGTCTCGCTGGATATGAAGATATTCCTGTTAATCAACTCTCTGCCGGACAACAGCGGCGCGTGGCACTGGCTCGCCTCTGGCTGACCCGCGCGCGACTGTGGATCCTCGATGAACCCTTTACGGCAATTGATGTGCACGGCGTTGAGCGACTGACTCAGCGCATGGCACAGCATACAGAGCAGGGGGGTATTGTGATCCTTACCACGCACCAGCCTCTGGGTGTTGAGACCGATAAAGTGCGACGTATTGCGCTGACCAGCGAGAGGGCCGCGCAATGATGTGGCAAATCTTCCGTTTAGAACTGCGGGTTGCGTTCCGTCATAGTGCAGAGATCGCCAATCCGTTATGGTTTTTCCTGATCGTCATAACCCTGTTCCCGCTCAGCATAGGGCCGGAGCCACAGCTGCTGGCGCGTATTGCACCGGGCATTATCTGGGTTGCCGCATTGCTGGCATCATTACTGGCGCTGGAACGTTTATTTCGGGATGACCTACAGGATGGCAGCCTCGAACAATTGATGCTGCTGCCATTGCCGCTACCGGCCGTGGTGCTGGCGAAGGTAATGGCGCACTGGGTTGTAACCGGTTTACCGCTGCTGATCCTCTCGCCGCTGGTGGCATTGCTGCTGGGAATGGATATGTATGGTTGGCAAATTATGGCGCTGACGTTGCTGCTTGGAACGCCGACGCTGGGTTTTCTCGGCGCACCTGGCGTGGGACTGACGGTGGGGTTAAAACGCGGTGGCGTGCTGTTGAGCGTGCTGGTACTCCCGCTAACCATTCCATTGTTGATTTTTGCGACCGCTGCGATGGACGCCGCCTCGATGCACTTACCCGTTGAAGGGTACATGGCGATTCTTGGAGCTCTACTGGTAGGAAGCGCCACGTTAAGTCCCTTTGCGACGGCGGCGGCGTTACGTATCAGCGTGCAATAGCGCAGATATGACTTGTAGGCCGGACAAGGCGAAGCCGCCCTCCGGTAAAACGGAAATTTACTAATTTATTGAGTCTGGTGACTGAACTATGTGGAAAACACTTCATCAACTGGCGATGCCCCCACGTCTCTATCAGATCTGTGGCTGGTTTATCCCATGGCTGGCGATTGCCAGTGCAGTGGTTCTGGTAACAGGATGGGTTTGGGGATTTGGCTTCGCGCCAGCGGATTATCAGCAGGGGCAAAGCTATCGCATCATCTATCTGCACGTCCCGGCGGCAATCTGGTCGATGGGCATTTACGCGTCGATGGCGGTTGCCGCATTTATCGGCCTGGTCTGGCAAATGAAAATGGCCAATCTGGCGCTGGCAGCGATGGCGCCAGTTGGCGCAGTGTTTACCTTTATTGCACTGGTGACGGGCTCTGCATGGGGAAAACCGATGTGGGGAACCTGGTGGGTCTGGGATGCCCGACTCACTTCTGAGCTGGTGCTGTTGTTTCTCTATGTTGGCGCCATTGCGCTGTGGCATGCCTTTGATGATCGTCGCATGGCGGGACGAGCAGCCGGTATTCTGGTACTGATTGGTGTCGTGAACTTACCGATTATCCACTATTCGGTCGAGTGGTGGAACACGTTGCACCAGGGGTCGACCCGCATGCAGCAAAGTATTGATCCGGCGATGCGTACGCCACTGCGCCTGGCGATCGTCGGCTATCTACTCCTGTTTGTCACGCTGGCGCTGATGCGCATGCGTAATCTGATTTTATTGATGGAAAAACGCCGCCCGTGGGTGAGTGAACTGATCTTAAAAAGAGGCCGCCAATGACCCCTGCATTTGCATCATGGAGTGATTTTTTCGCGATGGGCGGTTACGCCTTGTATGTCTGGCTGGCTGTGGCCATGAGCGTTATCCCGCTGGTGGTGCTGGTGCTGCATTCTGCACTACAGCATCGCGCAATCTTACGCGGCGTGGCGCAGCAGCGGGCGAGAGAAGCGCGCATGCGTGCGGCGCAAGTTCAACGGGAGGCGGCGTGAATATTCGACGTAAAAATCGGCTATGGATAGCCTGTGCGGTGCTGGCGGGCCTGGCATTGACCATCACGCTGGTGCTCTACGCGCTGCGTTCCAATATCGATTTGTTCTATACGCCGGGAGAAATACTCTACGGCAAGCGCGAAACTCAGCAGATGCCGGAAGTCGGTCAACGCCTGCGCGTTGGCGGAATGGTTATGCCGGGTAGTGTGAAGCGCGATCCGCAGTCGCTGAAAGTTAACTTCAGCATCTATGACGCCGAAGGTGTGGTGGATGTGACTTATGAAGGTATCCTGCCGGATCTGTTCCGTGAAGGGCAGGGCGTCGTTGTTCAGGGGGAACTGGATCAGGGAAATCATGTGCAGGCCAAAGAAGTCCTTGCCAAACATGATGAAAATTACACCCCGCCGGAAGTTGAAAAAGCGATGCAGGAGAACCACCGTCGCCCGGAAAGTGTTTATAAGGATAAAACGTCATGATGCCTGAAATTGGCAATGGGCTACTGTGCCTGGCACTCGGCGTTGCACTATTGCTGTCGGTTTATCCGCTGTGGGGTGTTGCGCGTGGCGATGTCCGGATGATGGCCTCTGCGCGCCCCTTTGCCTGGGTGTTGTTTATCTGTGTGGTGGGTGCGTTTCTGGTACTGGTAAACGCATTTGTGGTCAATGACTTTACCGTGACCTATGTCGCCAGTAACTCCAATACGCAACTTCCGGTCTGGTACCGCGTCGCCGCGACATGGGGCGCACATGAAGGCTCACTGTTGCTGTGGGTGTTGTTGATGAGCGGCTGGACGTTCGCAGTGGCGCTATTCAGCCAGCGGATGCCGCTGGATATCGTCGCCCGCGTACTGGCGGTGATGGGCATGGTCAGCGTCGGCTTCCTGCTGTTTATTCTGTTTACCTCCAACCCGTTTTCCCGCACGCTGCCGGACTTCCCGATAGAAGGGCGTGACCTTAATCCGCTGTTGCAGGATCCGGGGTTGATCTTCCATCCGCCATTGCTGTATATGGGCTATGTCGGTTTCTCTGTGGCTTTTGCTTTTGCCATTGCCGCACTGATGAGCGGGCGTCTGGATAGCACCTTTGCCCGTTTTTCCCGTCCGTGGACGCTGGCGGCATGGGTATTTTTGACACTGGGTATTGTGCTCGGCTCTGCGTGGGCATACTACGAACTGGGCTGGGGCGGTTGGTGGTTCTGGGACCCGGTAGAGAACGCTTCGTTTATGCCGTGGCTGGTGGGGACTGCGCTGATGCACTCGCTGTCAGTGACCGAACAACGCGCCAGCTTTAAAGCCTGGACGTTGCTGCTGTCAATATGCGCCTTCTCGCTTTGCTTGCTCGGGACGTTCCTGGTGCGTTCGGGTGTACTGGTGTCGGTGCACGCTTTCGCCTCTGACCCGTCGCGCGGGATGTTCATTCTTGCCTTTATGGTGCTGGTTATCGGCGGTTCCCTGCTGCTGTTTGCGGTACGTGGACACAAGGTTCGTTCGCGGGTGAATAACGCGCTGTGGTCGCGTGAATCGCTGTTGCTGGGTAATAACGTGCTGCTGATTGCTGCCATGCTGGTGGTGCTCCTCGGCACGCTGTTGCCGTTGGTGCACAAACAGCTGGGGCTGGGCAGTATTTCAATTGGCGAGCCATTCTTCAATACCATGTTTACCTGGCTGATGGCACCGTTTGCGCTATTGCTGGGGATTGGGCCACTGGTACGCTGGGGACGTGACCGACCGCGGAAGCTGAAAACGCTACTGATTGTCGCGTTTGTTACCACGCTGGTACTGTCCGTGCTGCTGCCGTGGCTGTTTGAAGACCGTATCGCTGCCATGACGGTCGTGGGTATGGCAATGGCATGCTGGATATTTGTGCTGGCGATGTCTGAAGCGTTCCTGCGTATTTCGCGCGGCACAAAGCTGACGCCGAGCTACTGGGGCATGGTTTCAGGTCACGTGGGGCTGGCTGTCACCATCGTCGGTATTGCCTTTAGTCAGAACTACAGCGTTGAACGCGATGTGCGTATGAAGGCGGGCGATAGCGTCGCTATTCATGATTATCAGTTCACCTTCCGCGAAGTAAAAGATATTACCGGACCTAACTATCGGGGGGGCGTGGCCGTGATTGGTGTTACCCGCGACGGCAAGCCGGAAGCGACGCTGCATGCGGAAAAACGTTTTTACAACAGCACCAGTTCAATGATGACCGAAGCGGCGATCGATGGCGGGCTGACGCGTGACTTGTACGCTGCATTAGGCGAAGAGCTGGACAACGGCGCGTGGGCAGTGCGTCTGTACTATAAACCGTTTATTCGCTGGATTTGGGCCGGAGGGTTGCTGATGGCGCTGGGCGGGTTGTTCTGCCTGTTTGATCCACGCTATCGCCAGCGCACACGTCCTCGTGCTGCTGCGCAAAAAAACGCGCCGGAGGCTGTATGAAGCGCAATGCATTGTTAATTCCGTTTATTATTTTTCTCATCATTGCGGCGGCGCTGCTGTGGCAGTTAGCGCGTAACGCGCAGGGAGACGATCCTACCAATCTGGAGTCGGCGTTGATCGGCAAACCTGTTCCGACGTTCCGCCTGGAATCGCTGGAAAACCCGGGCCAGCATTACCAGGCTGATGTGTTGACGCAGGGGAAGCCGGTGCTGCTGAACGTGTGGGCGACCTGGTGTCCGACCTGTCGCGCTGAGCACCAGTATCTGAACCAGCTGTCGGCACAAGGCGTGCGGGTCGTTGGGTTGAACTATAAAGACGATCGTCAAAAAGCTATCGTCTGGCTGAAAGAACTGGGCAATCCGTATGCCTTAAGTCTGTTTGACGGCGACGGTATGCTAGGCCTCGATCTTGGCGTGTATGGTGCGCCGGAAACATTCCTTATCGACGGTAAAGGCATTATTCGCTATCGCCATGCCGGCGACTTAAACGCCAGGGTGTGGGAGAGCGAGATCAAACCATTGTGGGATAAATACAGTAAGGAGGCTGCGCAATGAGGTTCTTTCTGGGCCTGCTGATGCTGGTTATCTCGGGATCGGCGCTGGCCACTATTGACGTGATGCAGTTCAAAGATGAGGCGCAGGAACAGCAGTTCCGTCAGCTTACTGAACAGTTGCGCTGCCCAAAGTGTCAGAACAACAGCATTGCTGACTCTAACTCAATGATTGCCACCGATCTGCGTCAGAAGGTTTACGAACTGATGCAGGAAGGGAAAAGCCAGAAAGAAATTGTCGATTACATGGTGGCACGATACGGCAATTTCGTGACTTACGATCCGCCGTTGACGCCGCTGACTGTGCTGCTGTGGGTGATGCCCGTTGTGGCAATTGGCTTAGGGGGCTGGATTATTTTTGCCCGCTCACGCCGTCGAGTACGAGTGAAGCAGGAAGAATTTCCTGATGATATTACCCCCGACGGTAAACGCGGTGGATTAGGACTCTTTATACCCGGCGTTATCGTGGCGCTGGTGGTGGGCGCGGTGAGCTATTACCAAACCGGTAGCTATAAGCAGGTTAAGGTCTGGCAGCAGGCGACTGCACAGGCTCCGGCGTTGCTGGAGCGGGCGTTAGATCCAAAGGCTGAGCCGCTGAATGAAGAGGATATGGCGCGTCTGGCGCTGGGATTACGTACCCGGCTGCAAACCGATGCCGGAAACGTTGAAGGCTGGATTATGCTTGGGCGCGTAGGCATGGTTCTCGGTAATGCCAGTACGGCAACTGAAGCGTATGCTAATGCCTACCGACTGGATCCTAAAAACAGCGATGCTGCGCTGGGTTATGCGGAAGCGTTGACCCGTTCTTCCGATCCAGATGATAACCGTCGCGGTGGGGAGTTGTTACGTCAATTGGTCAGGAGCGAACATGCGAATGTGCGTGTACTGAGCATGTACGCTTTTAATGCTTTCGAACAGCAGCGCTTCGGTGAGGCGGTTGCGGCGTGGGAGATGATGCTGAAATTATTGCCCGCCAATGATACCCGTCGGACGGTAATTGAGCGCAGCATCAAACAGGCGATGGAACAGCTGGCACCGCAGGAGAAATAAGCGTTCAGATTGCCCGATGGCGCGCAGCTTTCGGGCCTGTGTGGGCCTTGTAGGCCGGATAAGACGCTGAGGCGTCGTATCCGGCATCTTATTGATTACTGCATTCCGCGTGTTTGTAAAAACAGGATGGTGGCGGCAACGCGAGAGCGGACGTTCAGTTTACGCAGCAGGTTGCGGATATGCACTTTCACCGTTTGCTCGGAAATGTTCAGTACAGATGCAATCTGTTTATTCGATAATCCCTGAGCCAGTTCATGTAACACATCCAGCTCGCGTTCGGTGAGTACGCTGAACGGATCTTCCTCGGCACCAAACAGTTCCCGTTCCCGCAGATAATCGCTGACGCGTTGGCTAAAGGCTTTACCTCCTTTTGCGCCAGCGCGAATGGCTTCCAGCAGGACTTCAGGATCGCTGTCTTTAAGCAAATAGCCATCCGCGCCGGCATCAATCAGGGCGTACACATCGCTGGCGGCATCCGAAACGGTCAGAATAATAATTTGTGCAGTAACGCCATCCCGGCGTAACGCATTCAGGGTATCCAGTCCGCTCATGCCTTTCATATTGAGATCGAGCAGGATCACATCAAGATCCAGACGGTTTGCCAGATCGATAGCGCTTGCACCGTCGCCGGCTTCAGCGACAACATCGAATGCGGTATCCAGTTGTAATAATTGACTAATTCCTCGCCGCATGAGTGGGTGATCATCAACGATCATCACCTTAAAAGGTGTTAATTCAGGCATCTTCTTCTCCTGAGTACTCTTAATTTCGTTATATTCCGGGGCATGGGATAATCCTGATTTATCACGTAGATGATAAGGCAACGTGACCTTACTTTTTACAGGTGCAAATAGTATATCCTGACTCAAAAAGCTCTCATTGGAATTTTTACAAAGAAAACTCTTTATGATTTGAATCAAGGTGGTGGCGGTTTGCGAGACGAAAGTATTCTCGATTTGCTGTTTGACAACATTAATTAAATATCAACATTAATAAGTGGCAATAATAAGCAATGTTGATATTGAAGGTGCAAGCAGTTGGAAGAGAACTCCGCAGACGTCACCCAGGCGGCACGACGTGCGCGACATACTCATCCCAGCGCTCTTCATGCAAATGGGTGACTTGGGCCAATAGAGTAAGCGTAATTTAACTTAAGAATATAAAAAACACTAAAATGCAATAGGAATAAAGTGAAAGCGCATTTATTGCCTTTACTTTTGTTTGCATTTTGTGCTTTTTTGGCAAGAGGCGCACAGCTAAGTTCGGTTTCGTACTTTGGGGGATAGGGTGAAGTTCAGGGATGAAAGAAAGCTGGCATTACTGATTGGGATGTTAGTTTTGCCGTTCTCAACGGTTTCTGCCGCACCACTCTCTCCTGCGGATCGTAATACCATTCAGCAGCAACAACAGCAGCTACTTAATGAAAACCAGCGCCAGCGTGAAGAGCTGGAGCGTAGCGTTACGCTGCCCGAAACCGTCACGTCGAAAACGCCAGCCCGGACTGCAGGGCCGTGTTTTATGATTTCGCGCATTGATATTGACGGCGCAACGACGTTGTCCGCCGCTGCCTCGGCAAAGCTTACCGCGCCGTGGGTGAATCAATGCCTGGATATTCCTCGCCTGACGGAACTGACAAATGCAATTTCCGACTGGTATATCAGCAGAGGTTACATCACCAGTCGTGCCTTTTTAACCGAACAGGATCTCTCCTCTGGGGTGCTGCACATTACGGTGCTTGAGGGAAAATTGCAGCAAATACGTCTGGAAGGTGTCCCATCGCGCACGCTGAAAATGATCTTTCCGGGGCTGGAAGGAAAGATTCTCAATCTGCGTGACATTGAACAGGGTATGGAGCAGTTGAACCGGGTTCGTCAGACGCCGGTGGAAATTGAAATTTTGCCGGGCAGCCAGCAAGGGTTATCAATAGTAAATCTGAGCGCCACGCCTGAATTCCCCGTTAACGGCTCCGTCAGTTTTGATAACAGCGGACAAAAGAGTACCGGAACCGGACAACTGAGCGGGGCATTATTTTTCAATAATATGCTTGGGCTGGCGGATAAATGGTTTATCAGCGGCGGGCGTAGCAGCGATTTTTCCAGCAGTAAAGATGCGCAGAACGTTGCTGCTGGCGTGAGTGTTCCTTACGGCTACGGATTGCTGGATTACAGCTACAGCTGGAGTAACTACCTCAGCACCATTGATAACAATGGCTATTTCTGGCGCTCCACCGGTGACAGCGAAACCCATCGTCTGACCGGCTCCTGGGTTTTGTTTCGCAACGGTGAGATCAAAACCGCAGCATCGCTGGGTCTCACGCATCGAATCAATCGTAACAGATTGAATGATGTCCTGCTGGAAACCAGTAGCCGCAAGCTTTCCAGCGTTTCGCTGGGTATCAACCATACGCAAAAAATTGCTTCCGGCGTTGCGACGTTTAACCCCTCATTCACCCAGGGCGTGCCGTGGTTTGGCGCAGAGGATGACAATGATAAACAGGGTGATGTGCCAAAGGCAGAATTTCGCAAGTGGAGCGTCAGCGGCAGTTTTCAGCGCCCGCTGACAGAAAGACTGTGGTGGCTGAGCAGCCTCTATTTTCAATGGTCACCGGACCGCCTTTACGGCAGCGAACGCCTGACGCTGGGCGGTGAAACATCGGTACGTGGCTATAAAGAACAATACATTTCAGGAGATAACGGCGGCTACTGGCGCAACGAAGTGAATTACTCGCTGTTTACGCTGCCGGTGTTGGGACAGATTGGCGCGATAGCGGCATTCGACGGCGGCTGGCTGAAACAAGATAGCGTTGACAGGTATGCCTCCGGCACGTTGTGGGGGGCCGCGCTGGGATTAACCAGCTCAGGGCGCTGGTTCTCCAGTCAGTTTACCGTAGGAACGCCAGTGAATTATCCGGACTGGCTGGCACCGGATCATCTCAATGTGTATTACCGCGTTGCGGTGGCATTTTAAGGAACAAGGATGATGAAAAAGGATCAGGTGCGTTTCTCCCAGCGTTTGCTAAGTGGCATGTTGAGTTTCCTGCTGGCTACCCAACCGCTGCTCCCGGCGATGGCTGCCGCCATCACGCCTGAAGGCAATACGCAGATGGATAAAGCCGCCAATGGTGTTCCGGTGGTGAATATTGCCACGCCGAACCAGTCCGGGATTTCACACAACAAATATAACGACTACAACGTGGGAAAAGAGGGGCTGATCCTCAACAACGCGACCGGGCAATTTACCCAAACCCAGCTCGGCGGCATCGTCCAGAATAACCCGAACCTGCGTCCCGGAAAGGAAGCGTCAGGGATCATCAACGAAGTTACCGGCGCTAACCGTTCGCAGCTTCAGGGCTATACGGAAGTGGCGGGTAAAGCGGCGAACGTGATGGTCGCCAACCCGTATGGCATCACCTGTAACGGCTGCGGTTTTATCAACACGCCTAACGCCACCCTGACTACCGGTAAACCGGTGCTGGATGCTAACGGTAACCTGCAGTCGCTGGATGTGAGCAAAGGTAGCATTACCATTGAAGGCAAAGGGCTGGATGGAAGCCAGAGCGATGCGGTGTCAATTATTGCCCGCGCCACGGAAATTAACGCTGCGCTACACGCCAAAGATCTGAATGTTATCGCCGGGGCGAATCACGTTGCGGCGAATGGCCAGACGAGCCCGCTGAATGGCGAAGGGGATGCACCGAAAATTGCGGTAGACACCGGCGCATTAGGTGGGATGTACGCTAACCGTATTCATCTGGTCTCCAGCGAGAAAGGGCTGGGAGTCAACCTCGGGAATCTGAATGCCCGTCAGGGTGATATCACCCTCAATGCTAACGGGAAATTAACGATCGGCAACAGTCTGGCAAACGGTGGTCTTTCCGCCAGTGGCGAAGGCGTCACGTTGACCGGCAACCATAAGACTGCAAGCGGGATGGTCATCAACAGCACCGGGGCGTTAGCGCTACAAGGAGCAAATCTCTCCAGTGGCGCAAACGTGCAGTTGGGTAGCGATGGCAAGATGACGATCGAGGGTGGCGGGATTGCCGCAGTTGGCGAGTTGCACGTGGCTGCTAAACAGAATGTAGCCGTTGCCGCAACCACTCTGGTTAGCCAGAAAAACACCTCACTGCGCAGTGACGGTTCGCTGACAATCAACGACGGTAGTCTGACCAGTAAAGAAAAACTGGATGTCGCGAGTACTAATGGGCTGACGCTGACCCGCTCCACGCTAGGGAGTGATGCTGATGTTAGCCTTAACAGTCACGGTAATCTGTCGGCTAAAGGGGGATTGCTCTCTGCAGGTAACGGACTCACGCTGAAGGCGCAGCGCATAGCGCTGGATAACGCCAGTCGGGCCGATGCGAAAGGAGCATTAAGCCTGGCCGGTAGCGAAATGAACAATCAGGGACAGGTCAATGCGGGAGGCGCATTGTCTCTTTCCGGTGACCACCTCGTGAATGGGGGTCAACTGGCGGCAAACGGCAGTCTTGATGCTTCTGTCAGCCGTCTTAGCAACACAGGTCTGATGCAGGGTAACAGCGTATCGGTCCATAGCGGGGCGCTGGATAATAAGGGCACGCTGGCGAGCGGTGGCCTGCTTTCAGTTCAGACGTCAGCTCTGAACCAGCAGGGGATCCTGAGCGCGAAAAACGATGCGGATATCCGGGCTGATGCCACGCTGCGTAATAGTGGAAAGTTGCTCTCTGATGGCACTCTGGCGGTTCAGGCCGCGTCAGTTGAACAATATGGCGTCCTCTCTGGCAACCGGGGGGTGACAGTCAATGCTGAAAACCTCAACGCCGCGAAAGATTCGCTGATCGCCGGGCAACAGGGCATACAGTTAAACGCTGCGCAAAACCTGAACCTGAACGGTCAGGTTAATGCCGCTGGTGCGCTTAACGTGGGCGCAAAGCAGCTGACTACTGGCAAGGACGGTCATCTACAGAGCGGTCTGGACCTTGCGATTACCGGCAACAGCGTCACGCTGGACGGTGTACAGGCGGCAAAAGGTTCGCTGGACGTAACGGCGGACAGGCTGAGTCATGGCGGAAAATCCACCGGGACACATGTTGGTTTCAGCGCGCAGCAGTCAGTTGATAACCAGGGCGAACTGCTGGCAGACACTCTGACGCTCAGCGCGGCGACGTTGACCCATAGCGGCAGTGCCAGCGCTGAACGCATCTCGATTATTGCACCTGAAATGCTCACCAGCAGCGGCTCTCTGGTAGCCGAGACGTTAACTCTTCGCAGTCAGCATGTTGTGAACAGCGGTCTGATGCAGGGCAACGCGGCAATGGACCTGCAGATTGATACGTTAGATAACCTTAGCGGCGGCTCGCTCTATGCCCGGCGTTCTCTGGCGCTGGATATACCGTATCTGACCAACCATGGGTTGATTACCACCGACGGTTCATTGCACCTCAACGGTCGTCAGTTGGTTAACGGCGGAGAAATTAACGGCGTTAATCTGCAAAGTGAATATGCGACGGTAAAAAACGAAACCGCGGGGCGCCTGCTGGCGAACACGTCATTATCTGTTAACGGACAGCAGACAGATAACCTCGGACTCATGGCCGCCGATACGCTCGTGCTGAACAGTCAGGACGTGAATAACGACGGCAATGTGCTGTCGATGGGTGAATTGAGCCTGAAGAATCAGACCCTGCACAACACCGGCTTGCTACAGGGCGGCACGCTGAATCTGGAAGCAAATACGTGGCAAAACAGCGGTAATGCGTTAGGTGAAGCGGAGGTAACGGCAACGGTACACGACGCGTTCACTAACCAGGGCAAGGTACTCAGTCAACAAGGTATGACCGTGCATGCCGCCAGTGCGAATAACAGCGGAATGCTGGCGGCGAAGGTGCTGGCATTACGCGGCGATCTCAGCAGCAGCGGGATCCTGCAGGGGAATCAGACGCTTGCCTGGGATGGCAATCGCTTCACCAACCTTGCGGGTGGGCAGGTAACCAGCGGCGAAGCGTTGCATCTTAGCGGAAAGCGTATCGACAACGATGGCCAACTTGAGGCCCGTACGGCGGCGATTACGCTGGACATCCTGCGGAACGGCGGCAGCATTCAGGCTCAGAATAGCCTGAAGATCACTGCCAGCGAGCGACTGGACAATCAGGGAGCGCTGCGCAGTCTGAATCTGTTCGAACTGGCTGCAGCGCAGTTGTTTAACGACAAAACGATTGCAGCAAAATCCCTTAGCATTTCCGCGCCGGAGCTTATGAATAACGGCACTGTGCAGGGTAATTCGGTGCTACAGCTCACCACCCGCAATCTGTTTAATGGTCAGCAGGGACAACTGGTTAGCGGTGCGGGGCTGGATTTAGGCCTCGATACGCTGGAAAACCACGGTCTGCTGCTGACGAATACCGACTTCACGCTGCGTGGCAACACATTAATTAACGCCGGTGATATTCAGGCCGATTCCCTGGACCTGACGCTGGCAAACTCAGTTGAAAACCAGGGGAACCTGGTGGCGAAACAGGGGGCGTCGATAAATACCGCCTCTCTGGATAACCGCGGTACGCTGGCGGCGAAAAGTGTCACTCTGGATGGAAAATCCATCCGTAACAGCGGTCTGGTTCAGGGTAATGACAGTACCTCGGTTTCTGCGAATACCTTCACCACGGATGCCACAGGCAAATGGCTGGCCGGTAATGCGCTGTTGGTGCATACCGGTGCGATGGAAAACGCCGGCATACTGCAGGGCGATGTCCTGACATTCACTGCCGGCTCGCTGAATAACAGCGGCGTGCTTAACGGTTTACATGGCCTGGAAGGCAAGCTATCCGGGCGACTTATCAACCCCGGACACATTCAAAGTGGCGGCGCACTGACGCTGACGGCTGATGATATCAACAGCGCCGGCCGTATTGCCGGTGACAGGCTGACACTTGCAGCCTCGATGTTAAACAATACAGGTCTGTGGCAGGGGACAAACGGACTGGCCCTGTCTGGCGATGTACTCACGACGGGCATAACATCCCGTACGCTGAGCGGCGGCGCGTTGACCTTTGATGCCAGCAGTATAACGACGCAAGGAACGCTGCAGGGGCAGCAACTTACGCTGACCGCTGATGACTGGCTGCACAAAGGCTCGCTGATAAGCCTGGGTAATCTGACGGCGACTGTAAACAACGGCCTTACCACGTCAGGCGACATGATGAGTCATGGCGGAATGTTACTGACCGCGCAGCAGCTTGATAACAGTGGAAAACTGCTCAGCGAAAGCGACGTAACGCTCGACGGCGCACAGCTTGATAACAGCGGCACGGTACAGGGAAAGACCCTGACCCTGCAGCAAAACCGGATCCACAACCAGGGCACGCTGACCGGCCTGCAAAGCCTGACGCTGGAAGCACGTCAGCGTCTGATGGCGCGCATGGCGATGGCTTCACCGCAACAGGAATTGATTAACGCAGCAGGCGGTTCACTGCTGACGCAGGGTACGCTGAAACTCACTTCTGGCGATGTGACGAATAATGGTACATGGCAGGGGCAGTCGATTCAGCTCAATGCGCAAACGCTGACAAACAATGGGGCAATACACAGCGCCGACGCTCTGCAGCTTACGCTCGCGAATAACCTGACTTCTGCGGCTGGCAGCAAAATTACCGCGCTGGGTAACGCGACGCTACAGGCGCTTTCTCTGACTAACTCCGGGCAATGGACGGCGAAAAATCTTACGCTGAAGGGGACAACCCTCGATAACAGCGCGGCAATTAGCGGCGTAAATGCGCTCACGCTTGCCATGAACGGCGCGGTCAGGCAGCAGAAAGCGGGCAGTATGCTGAGCGGTGGCGCGTTGGATCTGACTGCGGCGTCAGTCACCAACGAAGGCAAAATTCAGGGTGCTACGCTGGGCATGACGTCCGGCACATTGACCAACAGCGGACGCCTACAAGGGGATAATGGCGCAACGCTGTCGCTGAGCGGCGATTTGATAAACCAGGCTTCCGGGGAGATTGTCAGCCGTCAGGGGCTGACGCTTTCTACGCCAGTGCTGTCCAACTACGGTTTAATGCAGGGCGGTGGAGAGACCCATCTTAACACCACAACTCGCGCGCTCAATGACGGTAAACTGCTTTCCGGCGCGGGAATGACGCTGACCACGCCGCAGTATTCCGGCGCAGGCTGGTTACAGGCGACAAACCTCATTCTGAATGCGGCAACGGCCACCAATGGCGGGAACTGGCTGGCCGACAGCGCCACGCTTACCGGTAACAATTTTACCAACCAGGGAACGACACAGGCCGGTCAACTGGCAGTGAAATACACGCAGGTGACGAATAACGGTACGCTGTTGGGCAACTCGCAACTGAGTGTTAATGCCAGTCAGGTTAACCAGAATGCGGCAGGCAAACTGTTCAGCGGTGGCGATCTGACTGTTGAAAGCCACGGGCTGGATGCGTTGGGGCAGGTGGTTGCGCTGGGTAATCTGACGCTGAAACTGGTGAATGGCTTTACTGCGCAAAGCGCGTTTGCCGCGGGTAAAACGCTGACCATGACCAGCGAAGGTGCTATCGACAACCGTAGCGTGCTTCAGGGGCAGTCGCTCAACCTGACGGCGGGCGGGCAGCTCAGCAATAACGGGCAAATCACAACGGGCAATGGTGCGAGCCACCTCAGCGGCAGCAACGTGGCGCTCAATGCCGCCGGAACGTTACAGGGCGGTGGCGATATTACGCTGACCAGTCACGGTAATATTTCAGTCGATGGTTTCACCGGCACGCGTGGTTCTCTGACGCTCAATGCGGCTGGCGCTATCGTTAATACGGCGCTGTTGTACGCGGCAAATAATCTGGCGCTTTATGCCAACACCATTACCAACCAGCGCGGCGATATCCTCGCAGGCAACAATCTGTGGATGCAGCGAGATGCGGCGGGAAATGCCAACAGCGAAGTGGTCAACACCTCCGGCAATATCGAAACCCAGAATGGTGATATCACCATCAAAACCGGGCATCTGCTAAACCAGCGGGATGGGTTGACTTTCAGTCAGAGAAAACAGGAATTTTCTAATGCATTACCTTCGGGACCATTTTTATTTCCAATCACGATTGGTGATGGTAAGAAAAAGCCGGATGTTGCGCTTAGTCTGCAGGAATGGCTGAAATCACCTGAAAATATTATCTGGAGCTATTGGGGAGAAAGTTGTGCCGGAAATAGTCAGATCTGCCACGATAGCTATAAGTATCTTTTAGTTGGGAATGATATTCGTCGTTTTATATTAAGTGAATCAATAGTTGAAGCGAATGCTACGGGGGATGCCGCACGTATTGCCTCAGGTAGGGATATTGTTATCAACGCTACAATAATGGATAACCGTGCAAGCCATATTCTTTCGGACAGAGAGGCAATACTGAGAGGAGATTCGTTGAATAATCTTTCTGCCGAAGCCGGGCATGAAATCGTTTATCAAGAGGCTGAATACCGGTGTGAGTGGTTCTCTGATAATTGCAATTTAACCCCTGAGAGACTTAAGGGCTATCCCAGATACGGTAAATGGTATCAGTCCACTGATACTTACGGAGGACTGGTTATACCCAATAAAGATGGCTTCGAATACATAGGGGTTCCGTATGTTTTAGGGGAAATTAAAAAGGAGTTTACAGCTGATAGTGAGTCATACCGCTCAGTGATTAGTGCGGGTGGGAATATTACAGCGAATTTCACTAATGACATTAGTAATACCAGCATCACGGCGAACAGTGGAGTTGGCACCACTATTTCTGTGCCAACCCTCAACACTCTCAGCAACCAAACCCTCAGTAATGGGGTGCAAAAGCAGGCGCTGGCAGGCAATGACACGGTGAGCGTCAGTTCCCCACCGTGGAACGATCGACTGCATGACGCATTGCAGCAGATTAACGGCGGCGGCACGCTGGAAAGCGGTGGCGTATCAGACGCCACGCTCAGCTCTGTTTCTACCACGCAGAAAGGGGATGCCAGCCTCGGCCAACTGAATGGCCTGATTAACCCAGGCGAGAAGGGCGTGAATACCGCCGGGCAAAATCAGGGCAAAACGGTGGATACCAGCGTGTATCCGTTGCCTTCCGGAAAGAACGGCTATTTCGTCGTCTCCGACGATCCGAAAAGCCCGTACCTGATCAACGTCAACCCGAAACTGAATGGCCTTGGTCAACTCGATCCCAGTCTGTTTGGTGATTTGAATGCCATGCTGGGTATCAAACCGGGCGAAGCGCCGCGTGAAACTAACGTTGCGTATACCGATCAAAACCAGTTTCTGGGATCGGCCTATATGCTCGATCGTCTCAAACTGAACCCGGAATATGACTACCGTTTCCTCGGTGATGCGGCGTTCGATACCCGCTATGTCAGTAACGCCATGCTGAATAAGACGGGAAGTCGTTACATCAACGGTATAGGTTCTGATCTTGACCAGATGCGTTATCTGATGGACAGCGCTGCCAGTACCCAGCAGTCGCTGGGGCTGAAATTCGGGGTGGCCCTGACGGCCGATCAGATAGCGAACCTTGAGCACAGCATGCTGTGGTGGGAAGCCGCGACCGTCAACGGTGAGACGGTCATGATACCGAAGCTATATCTCTCGCCAAAAGATATCACGGTGAACAACGGTAGCGTCATTGCCGGGAATAATGTTCAGCTTACCAGCGGGAATATCACCAACGCTGGCAGTACGCTGCTGGCGAGAAACGATCTCACTCTCGACAGTCAGAACAGCATCAACAACCTTAACAATAGTCTGATGCAGGCCGGGGGCAACCTTGCGCTGAGTGCGATTGGCGATATCAATAACGTCAGCTCCGCCATTAGCGGAAAAACGGTGACGCTGGAAAGTCTGGGCGGCGACATCAATAACCTGACGCTGGCGGAACAGATTGATGTGAGTGCCAGGGATAAATACCGCAATGTGAGCTTTAAAGATACGCTGCTGGGGTCTGTGGCATCCATTACCGCACAGGACGGATTGTCGCTCTCGGCAGGCAAGGATATCACCGTCACTGGCGCGAATCTCTCTGCGGGTGGCTCATTGCTGATGGATGCGTGGGGAGATATTGCGGTAAATGCCAACCAGATTAACGATGCCCGGAGCCACTCTGGACGCTGGATAACAGAGACGGGGCGTTCGTCAGTGGACTGGCAGGGTAGCACCATCAACGCGGGCGGTAACCTCGGTATCAATGCCGGGAATAACCTCAACGTCACCGCCAGCAATGTTAACGCGGGAGGGAATGCTCAGCTTACAGCGGGTAACGATCTCAATCTGAATGCGGCCACCACTCAGCAGAATAGCCGTAACGGCGGCAGTGAATCGCACAGCATCGGGCTTTCCCGTACCACCGTCTCAGCGGGTGACAATCTGGTGTTGAAAGCGGGTCAGGATATTAATTCCCACGCGGCCGGGCTGGCAGCGGAAAATGATGTGGGTCTGCTGGCCGGGCGTGATGTCAACCTGCTGGCTGAAGCAACGACCGACGGCGACAGCTATCGTGCGAAGAAGAAAACCGTGGTCAATGACGCCATACGCCAGCAGGGGACGGAAATTGCCAGCGGTGGCGACACGGTCATTATCGCCGGGCGCGATGTGAGTGCGCAGGCAGCGGATGTTACGGCGCAGGGCGATATCGGCGTCACGGCAGGCCGGGATGTGAATCTCACGACCGCCACAGAGAGCGATTATCACTACCAGGAAACCACGAAAACCAAAAAAGGATTCCTCAGTAAAAAGACTACCCATACGATTGAAGAAGACAGCGCTACGCGGGAAAAAGGTGCGCTGCTGAGCGGGGACAATGTGACTGTCGCCGCCGGGAATAACATTCTGGTACAGGGTTCAGCCGTTGCCGGTGACGGCAATGTGGCGCTGGGGGCTGACAACAATGTGGATATCGTTGCCGCCACCAATACGGATACCTCATGGCGCTTTAAAGAGACGAAAAAGAGCGGGCTGATGGGGTCGGGCGGGATCGGCTTCACCATCGGTAGCAGTAAAACGACGCACGATCTGCGCGAAAAAGGCACCACTCAAAGCGAGAGCTTCAGTACGGTCGGTTCTACGGGGGGCAACGTCAGTATCACCGCAGGCCAGCAGGCACATATCGGCGGCGCGGATATCATCGCCCAGAAAGATATTGCTGTTCGCGGCGATAGTGTACTTATTGAACCGGGACACGACAAACGCACCCGTGATGAGAAGTTTGAGCAGAAAACCAGCGGACTGACGGTGGCGTTGTCAGGGGCTGTGGGCAGTGCGGTGAACAGCGCGGTTTCAGCAGCGCAGGATGCGAAAGATGAGAGTGACGATCGTCTTGCGGCTCTGAAGGCAACGAAAGCGGCGCTTTCCGGCGTGCAGGCTGCGCAGGGGGTTGCAGTTGCTCAGGCCGGTGGCGATCCGAATAACGGTATAGGCGTCAGCATTTCTCTGACTTCCCAGAAATCAAAGTCTGAGCAGCATGCCCGGAGTGATACTGTGGCAGGCAGCACCCTGAATGCAGGCAACAATCTGGCTATTACGGCGACGGGTAAAGGTCAGAGCGGGAACAGCGGCGATATTCTGATCGGCGGCAGCCAGATAAAGGCGGGTGGGGACACCACGCTTGCAGCAGCGAATGATATCGTACTGAGCGGTGCGGCAAACACTCAACAGACAACCGGGAAAAATAGCAGCAGCGGCGGCGGTGTAGGGGTCAGCATTGGCGGAGGAACCAATGGCTATGGTATCAGCGTCTTCGCCAACGTGAATGCGGCAAAAGGACATGAGAAGGGTAACGGCACGGCGTGGACGGAGACCACGCTGGACAGCGGAGGCATAGTATCGATGAGCAGTGGTCGCGATGCCCTTCTGAATGGCGCGCAGGTCAGCGGCGATAAAGTGGTCGCGGATATTGGTCGAGACCTGTGGATGAGCAGCCAGCAGGACAGCAACGACTACAAATCGAAGCAGAACAGCGTAGCGGCAGGCGGTAGTTTTACCTTCGGTAGCATGACCGGTTCGGGCTATATCAGCGCCAGCCAGGACAAGATGAAAAGCACTTATGACTCGGTTCAGGAGCAGACAGGGCTTTTTGCGGGCGATGGCGGATTTGATGTGGCGGTGGGACGTCACACGCAACTGGACGGTGCGGTAATCGCTTCGACGGCAACGGGGGACAAAAACAGCCTGGATACCGGAACGCTGGGGTTCAGGGACATTCATAACGAAGCGGACTTTAAGGTCAGTCATTCAGGCGTCAGCCTGAGCGGCGGCGGTTCTTTTGGCGGCGACACGTTCAAAGGCAATATGCCGGGTGGAATGATTTCAGCGGGTGGCAACAGCGGGCATGCGGAAGGAACTACGCAGGCGGCGGTAGCGGTAGGAACAATTACGGTTCGTGATACAGCGAACCAGCAGCAGGATATATCCGGTCTGAGCCGTGATACAGAACATGCGAACGACAGCATCAGCCCGATTTTTGACAAAGAGAAAGAGCAGAAGCGGCTGCAGACGGTAAGTCTCATCAGTGATATTGGCGGTCAGGCAGCGGATATTGCCAGAACACAGGGAGAGATAAATGCGCTGAAAGAGGCGCGCAAGGACAATCCGAATCTGCCTGCGGATAAGCTGAAAGATACGCCGAAGTATAAGGAAGAACTGGCGAAGTATGGCACGGGCAGCGATATTCAGCGGGGGATTCAGGCGGCAACGGCGGCGCTTCAGGGGCTGGCTGGTGGTGATATGGGGGCCGCGCTGGCGGGGGCGTCAGCACCGGAGCTAGCGCATCTACTTAAATCGACAGAGGGCAATACTGCGGTAAATGTTATTGCCCACGCGATACTGGGCGGTGCAGTGGCGGCGATGCAGGGAAACAGCGCGGCAGCGGGCGCAGCGGGTGCGGCAACGGGTGAACTTGCGGCCCGGGCGATTGCAGGTATGCTGTATCCTGATGTGACTGATCTGTCGCAACTGAGTGAGGATCAGAAGCAGACCATCAGCACGCTGGCAACGATATCAGCAGGGATGGCCGGTGGTCTGTCGGGTGACAGTACGGCGTCGGCGGCTGCCGGGGCGCAGGCCGGGAAAAATGCGGTTGAGAATAATTTCCTGAGCAGTACCTCCTCGGAAAAACGTGATGCTTTGGCAGAGAAAGTCTTAAAAGGCGATAAATCCCTGCAAACTGCGAAAGAGTTTTTACAACTTGAGAATGCCGATAAACGTAGCGATGCACTGGTTGCTAAGTTCAATAAAGAACCAGCGGAATTGAGCACGGCAGAGCGAACCGAGTTGGTAAGTTATTTGAAGATATATGCATCTGACATGCAGGCAAAATATGGTGAGGCAGTAACTAAAGAGCTGATCGCAGGAATGCTGACTGGGCAGGATTATATGAAGTCAGCGCCACAGACAGAGGCGCAGCAGAAAGCACAAACCATCATGAATACCTGGGGTTATCATAAATCCAACACCAGTATTGGAGACCCGGTATTGTTATTTGGTAGCAGTGTCCTTGGCACCACAATAAAAGAAGGTATGGTGCTTAATGCGGCAATCGGTGTGGGCGTGAATACGACCGTACAACTTAGCGGGAATGATCCTTTCAGCTATGTTGATGCAATTCTCGCCGGTGTGACAGCTGCCGCGACTACAGGTAAAAGTTGGCAGGCATCAGCAGCGATCAATATGGGAGGTGCTGCGATTGGCAGTGTGATTAAAGGGGAAGATCCGACTAACTCTGTGATAAGCACTGGCTTTGGTAGTGCGGCTGGTAGTTTAGGGGGAAAATATGTTGATTCATTGTCTCCGGTAACTGATCAAGTGACAAAGGATATTATTGGTGCAGTTACAGGTTCGACTGCTTCTGAACTTACAGGAAAAGCTGTAAAAGATGAGTTAGACAAGCGGGAGAAGAAGCAATGAATCTCTTCAACAAGGTTGGTATCTTTTGGCTTCTTTTCCTGGTTGTGTACTGTACTGCCTTAATTTCTGTTGTTCTTTTCATATGTCAACTAGGAGTGTCAACAATTTTCTTCATCAAGGATGGGGCATTCCTTTTTTCATGGGAAGAGGCACTATATATCGCATTGAAAAAAGGGAGCATCGCAGGAGTAGTATTAGGTGCTGGAGTATGGTTGAAAAATAAATTGCATAAACGTCGTTGAGAATAACTTCCTGAGTGTATCGGATAAGACAGAGCTTGAGCTGGTGAAAGAGACACTCCAGAATGGTTTTGTTGAATAAGTCGAACTTTTGCTGAGTTGAAGGATCAGATCACGCATTCCCTGACAACGCAGGCAGTCCCGTGGCAAAGCAGAAGTTCAGAATCACCCACTGGCACACCTATAGCTCTAATCAACCGTGGCTGCATGATTTTCTGACCTTGCCATCACTACCGTTTTGGTGATTAAACGCGTATTCCGGCAGACCCTCCGGAAAATCAGGTCGGCCGCTGCCGATGGCGCTTACGATACCCGGTTATGTCACGATGAACTGCCCGTAAGAAAATCCGCGCCCTCATTCCTCCCCGGAAGGGAGCGGGTTACTGGCCTGGTGAGTATGAGGACCGCAATCGCGCCATTGCTAATCAGCGGCTGAGTGGAAGTAATGCATTGTGGAAATGGACAACGGAATATAACCGTCGCGCTACAGCGGAAACAGCTATGTATTAGATAAAGCAGCTGTTCGAAGGTTCACTGACACTGCGTGACTACGATGGTCAGGTTGCAGAGGCTACGTGCGCTGAACAACATGGCGAAGGCAGGTATGCCAGAAAGCGTGCGTATTGCCTGAAAATCCAGCCAGCTACAGGGACGTTCGCACAGAATCTTATTTATTCAACAAAGCCTGGTGTAGCAGGTAGTTTAGGGGGAAAAGTTGTTGATTCATTGTCTCCGGTAACTGATCAAGTAACAAAGGATGTTATTAGTGCCGTTACAGGTTCTACTGCTTCCGAACTTACAGGACAAGCTGTAAAAGATGAGTTAGACAAGCGGGAGAAAAAGCAATGAATTTGTTCCGAAGGTTAGCATTCCTTGGCTTCTTTTTTTGGGTTGCGTACTGTGCACCGGGGTTTTTCCCCGATAATTCCCCATTGCTTTCCCGTACAGAAAACAGGCATAAAAAAACCAACCACGAGGGTTGGTTTTTTTGGGGATTTTTGGTCGGCACGAGAGGATTTGAACCTCCGACCCCCGACACCCCATGACGGTGCGCTACCAGGCTGCGCTACGTGCCGACACTTATGGCTGCTAATACTACTGCTTTCCACCACGAATGCAAGAGGATGGACTGCTAACTGATTTATAATTAATCAGTTAGCGATAAATCGTTTCTCATCCGTCAGGACTTGCAACAGCAAACTCAGCTGCGGTTTCTGATCTTTAATTTTCTCGCCGCGTAAATCATAGGTCTGGTAATTACCGTTGTTATTAAGCACCAGCGTCATCTCTGGTGTGGTAATGGCCATTGTGCTGCTGTCAGCCGCCGTGACCCAGTAATGGCGGCGTGTTGCATTAAACAAATCCTGACCCTGTGAGTACTCGCTTGCTGGGGTACTGACGTGGAGCAGGCGCTGCATCAGTGTTGTCATCAGGTCAGTATGATCGGTCAGGCTATTAATACGCTGCGCAGGTGTTCCCGGCCAGTGAATAACCAGAGGCACCTGTAGATGGCCACGCGACCAGGCAAAGTTATTCTCTTCCTGCGTCAGCGGCACGCCCCGGCCTGCGGTAATAATGACCACCGTATTGTTCAGTTTCCCGGAATCACGCAGTGCGCTGAGTATACGGTTGATGTTTGCATCCACATCTTGCGCCGCGCTGGCGTAGCGTTTGGCAAAATTCTTCTGGTTGCTGTCATCAAGGTTCGTTCCGTTAAAGGAAACCCATGAGAACCAACGGTTATCATCTTGCGCATAGCGACCCAGCCAGTTGATCCACTGGCTTGCAGTTTGTTCATCAGATTGCGTTTGCACGCTTGGCATCGAAAAGTCGGACAGCAATGCCTGGCGATACAGTGGGCTAGTGAAGCCATCAGAGGAGAACAATCCTAACTGATAACCTTGTTGATTCAACGCAGAGATTAGCGCGGCAGGCGTTCGGGTCGACAAAATGCCGTCCATGTAGCTTGGAGATACGCCATAAAACAGGCCAAAAATCCCGTTGTCTGCGGTATTTCCCGAACTCATGTGACGCGTAAAGGAGATATTCTGCCCGGCAAATTCAGCCAGAGCAGGCATCTGCTGTTCAAAGCGCGAGTAATTCAGACCGTCAACGGTGATCAGCAGGACATTCTGACCCGTTCCCATATCACGGTAACGCAGCTCACTGAGCGGATACTGGACGGAGACCGCTTCCGGATTACCCTGTTCAATCAGGCGGCGCTGATACTCTTGTGCATCCAATAGACCATGTTTTTCCAGAAACTTACGTGCGGTCATAGGATAGGAAAGTGGCAGGTTTGCACGTTGCATGGTAATCGGGCGATAGAAGTTGGCATCAGCCCAGATATACACCACATGTGAGGCGATAAATGAAACGAAAAAGAATGCTGCTAACGGTTTGGCAAAATGGCGGCGACGCGTCAGGCTGCGCAGTTTCTGCCAGCTCCAGGTTGCAAACAGCATTTCGATTAGCAGAATGATTGGCACGCTGATAAACATCAACTGCCAATCTCGGGCCGCTTCATTCTGGTCAGGGTTAATGACCAGCTCCCAAACTATGGGGTTGAGATGCAGGTGGAAGCGTGTGAACACTTCGCTGTCAATCAACAACAGCGTCATACCTGCTGTCGCCAGAATGGCTGATAAGAATCGCATCAGCCTCTGGGACATGACGATGAACGTCAGAGGAAACAGGATTAGCAGATAGGTGGCAAACACCAGGAAGCTAAAATGCCCGACAACGCTCAGGTAAGAATAAACACGTCCTGCAAGCGTTGTCGGCCAGTCGGCGACAAACAGGTAACGGCTACCGAGTACCATGGCCAACAACATGTTGAACAGGGCAAACCAGTGCCCCCAGCTAACCATCTGGGAGACTTTCTCACGGTAGCGCTGATGATGAGTTACCATAAACTGTTGTTCGTTTCCCCGGAGCAGGCTCTTAGTGCGCTTGGTCGTCGTTTACCGAAGACTGCAATGCGCGGGCAAAAGAGTTCGCAATCGCCTGGCGCTGGGCCGGTGCGATGCTTGTATTGATAAGGTTAGTCACCATATTTCCCAAAACCATCAGGGAAAGATCGGTTGGTGCCTTATGTTTTTCCAGTACGTTGAGCATCTCATTCAGTAATTGTTCAACGTGTTCGTCACTATAGCGGGAAATTTGTGGCATAAATCGAAATCAGTCTGTTCATGAAAGGGCAACATATTACCGTAGAGACAGTTTTTTTTCTGCTTTTTTATCTTCTATTGCGTCACTGCCCGGCAGGTGGTTGAATACCGCCCGGTCTAAAAGGAGAGTTTATCATGAGTCTGGATATCAACCAGATTGCCCTGCACCAGCTTATCAAACGTGACGAGCAGAATCTTGAGCTGGTCTTGCGCGATTCATTACTGGAACCGACAGCGACGGTTGTCGAGATGATGGCTGAGTTGCACCGGGTGTATAGCGCCAAGAATAAAGCCTATGGCCTCTTTAGCGAAGAGAGCGAGCTGGCGCAAACGCTGCGCTTACAGCGCCAGGGTGAAGAGGATTTTCTGGCTTTTAGTCGTGCTGCGACGGGACGTCTGCGCGACGAACTGGCGAAATATCCTTTTGCCGACGGTGGTGTCGTACTGTTCTGCCATTATCGCTATCTGGCGGTAGAGTATCTTCTGGTCGCGGTGCTGAATAATTTAAGCAGCATGCGCGTCAATGAAAATCTGGATATCAATCCGACACACTATCTGGATATCAATCATGCGGACATCGTCGCGCGTATTGATTTAACCGAGTGGGAAACCAACCCGGAGTCCACGCGCTACCTGACGTTCCTGAAAGGGCGGGTCGGGCGTAAAGTTGCCGATTTCTTTATGGATTTCCTCGGTGCCAGCGAAGGTCTGAATGCCAAAGCGCAAAACCGTGGCCTGCTGCAGGCCGTGGACGACTTTACCGCTGAGGCGCAGCTCGATAAAGCTGAGCGTCAGAACGTGCGCCAGCAGGTCTACAGCTACTGTAACGAGCAGCTGCAGGCAGGCGAAGAGATCGAACTGGAGTCGCTGTCCAAAGAGCTTTCCGGCGTCAGTGAAGTCAGCTTTAGTGAGTTTACCGCTGATAAAGGGTATGAGCTGGAGGAGAGCTTCCCGGCAGATCGCAGTACGCTGCGTCAGTTAACGAAATTTGCCGGAAGCGGCGGCGGATTGACGATTAACTTCGATGCCATGCTATTGGGCGAGCGTATTTTCTGGGACCCGGCGACAGACACGTTGACCATTAAAGGTACGCCGCCGAACCTGCGTGACCAACTGCAGCGTCGCACATCAGGCGGGAAATAGAGCCATTTGCCGGATAAGCGAGTTAACGCCTATCCGGCCTGCGTGATTCCTCTTTACCGCCAACAAAATCCCATAAAAAAACCCCGCCAGGGCGGGGTTTTTCTTCAACTTGTTGGCGATTACGCGCGAACGAAGTCGATGTGAGACAGCTTCGGCTTGAACGGGTGACGCTGTACAGCCTGAGCTTTAACTTTAACTTCTTTACCGTCAACAACGAGGGTCAGAACTTCGCTGTAAAATTCAGCTTTAGCTTGCATGTTCATAACTGCATCGTGATCCAGTTCGATAGCAACCGGGGCTTCTGCGCCACCGTAGATGATTGCCGGGAACTTGTTAGCGGCACGCAGGCGGCGGCTCGCACCCTTACCCTGCTCTTTACGTACTTCAGCGTTGATAGTAAACATTTAAATCTCTCTTTAATAATTCCTGCTACAGGCGACCCAGCAACAGGTAAGTGATCTGCTTTGCGTATGCAAAAGCGGGCGAGATTCTATACTCAAACGGCGGGTACATCAATCAAAAGTACGATTAACCGCGTAATTCATGTGCCCGCCGGAAACGACCTTCATAGTCGAAGACCTTTTCACGTACCTGCCAGTACTGGCCTTTCATGCGTGCCACCACAAAATCAGGATGTCGCAGCAGGGCCTGTTGGGCGAGGATATCGGCGGCGGTTATCCAGCGTAAGGGCACGCCGGGGGTACGGGTATGTGGGCGAATAAACAGCTGTTCAAAGGCCGCTCGCTGCGCGGGCGTGTGTAAGCGAAAACGCTCGCTGACGTCGGCACCATCTTCATCGTAATAGGTGATTTTCAGCCATTCACCTTTTTCATCCTGGCCGTTTTGTAACACCATGCCGCTACAGCGCAGAACCAGTGCATCTTTGAGTCTGAGCGCGGCTTTCAGCATATCATCCGGATCGACCAGTACCGTATCGCACTCGCGACAGCGGCGAGCGGCAATATCATTTTCCGCATTACACTGCGGACAGTTTTTAAAACGAAAGCGGAAATCGCACTGCTCGCGATGACCGTCATCATCTTCAAACCATCCCTGGCAGCGACGGCCAAAGTGTTCGATCAGTGTGCCATCAGCGGTTGTTTTCCCCCAGAACGTGTTAGCAAATCCGCAGGCAGGGCAGAATACCTGCACCGGAACGTTGTCACTTTTCCCTTTGGGCGCACCCACTTCCGGGGCGTACAGATCGTGCGGATTCCCGGCGTAATCAAGGATCAGACAGTCCGTTTTCCCCGGAGCCAGGCGCAACCCGCGTCCAACGATTTGTTGGTACAAGCTGACCGACTCGGTTGGGCGCAGGATGGCTATCAGATCAACATGTGGGGCGTCAAATCCGGTGGTTAAGACCGCAACGTTAACCAGATAGCGAAAGCGCTGTGATTTGAAGTCTTCGATTAATACATCACGTTCCGATCCCGGTGTCTCTCCGGTGATAAGCGCCGCATCATCAGCAGGGAGCAGGCCGACAATCTCTTTGGCGTGCTCAACGGTAGCGGCGAAAATCATTACCCCTTTGCGCGTCTGAGCAAACTCAATAATCTGACTGATGATATGCGGTGTTATTCGTTGTTGTTTTTTCAGCTCCCGATTAAGGTCTGCTTCACTGAACAGGCCATTACTCTGCGCCTGCAGGCGACTGAAATCATATTGTACGACCGGCATATCGAGGCGTTCCGGCGGCGTCAGATAACCGTGCTTTATCATGTAGCGCAGCGGCAATTCATAAATGCAGTCGCGAAATAACGCTTTTTCATCGCCGCGTACCATACCGTGATAATGGAAATGATAAATCCAGCCTTTGCCCAGGCGAAAAGGCGTGGCGGTGAGCCCGAGCAGGCGTAGATGAGGATTTACGTTTGTCAGGTGTGTCAGGATCTGTTGATACTGGCTCTCTTCATCATCACCAATGCGATGGCATTCATCGACGATGAGCAGGGAGAATTCTCCCTGGAAGGCGTCCAGATTACGTGCCACCGACTGAACGCTGCCAAAAACCACTTTCCCGTGGCTCTCTTTGCGCTTTAACCCGGCGGCAAAGATATCGGCTTCCAACCCCAGAGCGCAGTACTTGGCATGATTCTGCGCAACCAGCTCTTTGACATGTGCCAGCACCAATACGCGCCCACGCGCAACCCGCGCCAGTTCAGCAATCACCAGGCTTTTGCCTGCACCTGTGGGGAGGACGATAACTGCCGGCGTGCGGTGATGACGAAAATGGTTGAGCGTGGCATCCACGGCTTCTTTTTGGTAAGGACGAAGAGTAAAAATCATGGGCTCACAATATGTAACAGTCTCGCGTATAGTATGCCACGAATCTTTTTCCCTTGAGGGAAGTTGTTAGCTCGTTATACTGAGCGGAAAACGGCTCCACTTTTCGGGCATAACGCCCGATTTCCGTATTGTTACAGGCAAAATCACACTCATGCGACTTGATAAATTTATCGCTCAGCAACTCGGCGTCAGCCGCGCTATTGCCGGGCGTGAGATCCGTGGTAACCGTGTTACCGTCGACGGCGAAATCGTCAGAAATAGCGCCTTTAAGCTGCTGCCAGAACATGACGTTGAATATGACGGCAATTCTCTGGTTCAACAGACGGGTCCACGCTATTTTATGCTGAATAAGCCTCAGGGCTATGTTTGCTCCACGGATGATCCGGATCACCCGACAGTGCTCTATTTTCTCGATGAACCTGTCGCGCACAAACTGCATGCGGCAGGACGTCTGGATATCGACACCACCGGACTGGTGTTAATGACCGACGACGGTCAGTGGTCGCATCGCATTACCTCTCCGCGTCACCATTGTGAGAAGACTTATCGGGTGACGCTGGAATCACCGGTGGCAGACGATACCGCTGAGCAGTTTGCCCGTGGTGTGCAATTGCATAACGAGAAAGATCTGACGAAGCCGGCTGTGCTGGAAGTGATCACGCCGACTCAGGTACGTTTGACCATCAGTGAAGGGCGCTATCATCAGGTTAAACGCATGTTTGCCGCTGTCGGGAATCACGTTGTGGAACTGCATCGTGAACGCATCGGTGCCATCAAGCTTGATGAGGATCTGGAGCCCGGTGAATACCGTCCATTGACCGAAGAAGAAATCGCCAGCGTTAACTTAACCCCGCGTTAATATCAGGAGCTAAATGTGACCACCCGGCAGAACTCTTCAATTGCCATTGTTTTTATCCTTGGCTTGTTGGCCATGTTGATGCCGTTGTCGATCGATATGTATCTTCCGGCACTGCCGGTGATCTCTGCTCAATTTGGCGTGCCGGCAGGCAGTGCACAAATGACCCTCAGTACCTATATTCTGGGGTTCGCGGTGGGGCAGTTGATCTATGGGCCGATGGCCGACAGCATCGGGCGTAAACCGGTGATACTGGGAGGGACCCTGGTGTTTGCGGCGGCAGCGGTCGCCTGTGCGTTGGCGCAAACTATCGATCAGTTGATCACTATGCGTTTCTTCCACGGTCTGGCGGCTGCGGCGGCAAGCGTGGTCATCAATGCCCTGATGCGCGACATCTATCCGAAGGAAGAATTCTCGCGCATGATGTCATTTGTCATGCTGGTGACGACGATTGCACCACTGATGGCACCTATTGTGGGCGGTTGGGTGCTGGTATGGCTGAGTTGGCACTATATCTTCTGGATCCTCGCTGTGGCGGCGATTCTGGCCTCGGTGATGATCTTTACGCTGATCAAAGAGACCTTGCCCGTTGAGCGCCGTCAGCCGTTTCGCTTGCGTACTACTCTGGGCAACTTTGCCTCGCTGTTTCGCCACAAGCGCGTCCTGAGTTACATGCTGGCCAGTGGGTTTAGCTTTGCAGGGATGTTTTCTTTCCTGAGTGCAGGCCCCTTTGTCTACATTGAAATCAACCATGTTTCACCACAGCACTTCGGTTATTACTTTGCACTGAACATCGTTTTCCTGTTTGTGATGACAATCATTAACAGTCGCTTTGTTCGTCGGGTTGGTGCACTAAATATGTTCCGTACCGGGCTGTGGATCCAGTTTGTGATGGCGGGCTGGATGGTATTCAGCGCACTGTTCGGCGTTGGATTCTGGGCTCTGGTTGTCGGTGTTGCGGCGTTTGTAGGTTGCGTGTCGATGGTGTCATCAAATGCGATGGCGGTCATTCTGGATGAGTTTCCGCACATGGCCGGGACAGCCTCATCGTTGGCGGGGACGTTTCGTTTTGGTATCGGCGCTGTTGTTGGCGCGCTCTTGTCACTGGCGACCTTTAACTCAGCCTGGCCAATGATTTGGTCGATTGCGTTTTGCGCCACCAGCTCAATTCTCTTCTATCTCTACGCCAGTCGCAGCAAAAAACGGTGATCTAATACACAACCTGGGGGCTATAACGCCTCCGGAGTTGATGCATATCAACCGCAAATCCATCATTCCCCCCAGTAATGTTTATTTTATGTAAAATCAATTTATGTAAAAAGTCACATCATTGTAGTTAAAAAGGTTGAGTTAGATCGCAGAAACGCGTACATATAGCGCGGAAACATGCCGTACCCATTGAATAAATTTAAATACGGGGTTCGGAAAGCGGCTTAAAGACAGGGTGTAAACGTTTACCAACTGTCTAAAGACGTATTGTCAATGATGTGTTAATATTGATGTAAAATAATTGTGAAGTAACTGTACTTCCAGGGAAAGAAAGTGATGACATTACAACTCTCAATCGTTCATCGTCTGCCGCAGTGCTATCGTTGGTCGGTGGGTTTCGCAGGCTCAAAAGTTGAACCGATTCCGCAAAACGGCCAAAGTACAGAAAACAGCCTGGTAGCGCTAAAATTACTCAGTCCCGATGGCGACAGTGCGTGGTCGGTCATGCATAAACTCAGTCAGGCGCTTAGTGATATTGAAGTTCCTTGTTCCGTACTGGAATGTGAAGGGGAACCGTGCCTGTTTGTAAATCGCCAGGATGAGTTTGCCGCGACCTGCAGGCTGAAAAATTTCGGCGTGGCCATCGCAGAACCTTTTTCAAATAACAATCCATTTTGAGCGTCAGCTTAGCGCGAGCAGCTGACGCGTATAGGCCTGTTGTGGCGCGTTAAATACGTGCTCGCATTGCCCCTGTTCCACGACTTCTCCCTGCCGCAACACAATAACCTGATGGCATAACGCACGTACGACATGCAAATCATGGCTGATAAAGATATAGGCCAGACGATGCTTTTCCTGTAAGGACTTTAACAGCGTGAGGATTTGCGCCTGTACGGTTCTGTCGAGCGAGGATGTCGGCTCATCCAGAATGATCAGTGAGGGTTTGAGAATCAATGCCCTGGCAATGGCTATGCGTTGGCGTTGACCACCGGAAAACTCTGCAGGATAACGATGGCGGGTTTCGCTATCGAGTCCGACTTCAGCCATCACGGCTTTTACCTGCGCTTCACGCTGTTCAGCGGAAAGCGTTGGCTGGTGAACGCGCAATCCCTCTTCAATAATTTGTAATACGCTCAAACGCGGATTCAGTGACGAGTTAGGGTCCTGAAAGACAACCTGAATGCGGTGACGTACTGGCAACAGTTGGCGACGATTTAAGGTATGCAGCGCCAGACCATCGAACACAATACTGCCTTGTGATGTGATTAATCGCAGCAGCGCCAGACCGGTGGTACTTTTCCCGGATCCTGATTCGCCCACCAGCCCCAGTGTTTCACCGGGCCTGAGGGTAAAACTGACGTTGTTAACCACCACGTTATGATCCACCACGCGCTTGAGGATACCCTTGCGTACAGGGAAGGCGACGCTGAGCCCATTCACTTCCAGTAATGGCGGTTGTCCGGCAGGTAAAGGGACGGGATCGCCAGAGGGTTCACTATTTAACAGTTTCTGCGTGTAGGTATGGGTTGGTGCAGCAAGCAGTGGCTCGGCACGGTTTTGTTCAACGCATTGACCGTTCTGCATGACGGCAATGGAATCGGCCAGCTTTCTTACGATGCTGAGATTATGAGTGATGAACAGCAATCCCATGTTCAGCTCACGCTGCAATTCTCGCAGCAGTTGCAGAATTTGCGCCTGCACAGAGACATCCAGCGCGGTTGTGGGTTCGTCGGCAATCAACAGCTCCGGGCGGGTTAACAGCGCCATAGCAATCATTACGCGCTGGCGCTCACCGCCGGAAAGCTGGTGCGGATAATCTGTAAGGCGTTTTGCTGCATGGCGAATGCCTACACGATCCAGACAGGTCAGAATTTCTGCCCGTGCGGCTTCCCGACGCATTCCCCTATGCAACGACAGGACTTCATAGAGCTGTTTTTCAAGGTTATGCAATGGGTTTAACGATACCATTGGCTCCTGGAAAATCATGGCGATTTTATTTCCCCGTACACCGCGAAGTGTCTGCTCGTTAGCGTGAAGTAATGATTCACCGTGAAAGCGGATATCACCGGAGAGGTACACCGCAGGCGGCGTGGGCAACAGACGCAACACCGAAAGCGCGGTGACGCTTTTACCTGAACCAGATTCACCCACCAGCGCCAGTGTTTGCCCAGCATCAAGGCGCAAAGAGAGTGTGTTGACTACATTGCGTACGGTATCTTGTTGACGAAAACCGACGGATAAATTCTCAATGGCTAACAGAGGTTGTGTCATCTTAAATCGCCTTATTGGGATCAAATGCGTCGCGTACCGCTTCACCAATAAAAATCAGTAGCGATAATAAGAGGGCAACGGAGACAAACGCGGTGATCCCAAGCCACGGGGCCTGAAGGTTATTTTTACCCTGCAACAGCAATTCTCCTAGTGATGGAGAGCCGAGCGGTAATCCGAACCCGAGAAAATCCAGCGAGGTGAGCGTGGTGATTGAGGCGCATAAAATAAACGGTAAAAAGGTCAGGGCGGCAACCATCGCATTCGGCAACATATGACGCAAAATAATACTGCGATCGCTAACCCCGAGCGCTTGCGCTGCGCGAATGTAATCAAAGTTTCGGGTGCGCAGAAATTCCGCGCGTACCACGCCAACCAGGCTCATCCAGCCAAACAGCACGGTGATCGCTAATAGCCACCAGAAGTTAGGCTGAACGACGCTGGAGAGCAAAATAATCAGAAACAGCGTTGGCATACCAGACCACACTTCGATGAACCGTTGTCCCCACAGGTCTACCTTACCGCCGTAATATCCCTGTAGTGCGCCGGCCATCACCCCCATGACGCTGGAACACAGGGTCAGCATCAAGCCAAACAGAATTGAGATGCGGGTGCCGTAAAGGATACGCGCCAGCACGTCACCACCATTTGCGTCAGTACCCAGCCAGTTTTGCGCAGAGGGCGGCGAGGGGAAGGGCTTATCGGTGGCAAAGTTGATGCTGGTAGCGCCGAACCGGATGGGGGCCCATAGTATCCAACCCTGGCTCTCCAGGCGGTGTTGCAGCCACGGATCCTGGTAATCAGCCTTTGTTGCTAACGGGCCGCCGAAATCGCTTTCACTGTAGTTTTTAACCAGAGGGACATACCAGCTGCCGTCATAGCGAACCAACAGCGGCTTATCATTTGCGATCAGCTCGGAACACATGCTCAGGCCAAACAACACCAAAAAAATCCATAATGACCAGTAGCCGCGGCGGTTATGACGAAAACGCGCCCAGCGGGCCTGATTGACGGGGCTTAATCGCGACATTAGCGTCCCTCGAAATCAATACGAGGATCGACCAACGTATAGCTGATATCACTAAGGATATTGAGCAACAGGCCGATCAGGGTGAAGATGTAGAGTGTGCCGAACATCACCGGGTAGTCGCGCGATACGGTAGATTCATACCCCAGTAATCCCAGACCATTAAGCGAAAACATCACTTCGATCAGCAGCGAACCGGTGAAAAACATGCTGATAAATGTGGCGGGAAATCCTGCGATTACCAGCAACATGGCATTGCGGAACACATGCTTCCATAGAATATTTTTCTCACTAACGCCTTTGGCACGCGCAGTAACGACATATTGCTTACGTACCTCATCCAGAAATGAGTTTTTAGTCAGCATGGTCAGCGCGGCGAACCCACCCACCACGGTTGCCAGCACAGGCAGGGTAATGTGCCACAGATAGTCGGTAATTTTTTGATACCAGGGCAGGGCGTCAAAATTAGCGGACACCAGTCCGCGTAGCGGGAACAGGTCGTAATAGCTGCCTCCGGCAAAAAAGACGATCAGCAAAATCGCGAACAGGAATGCGGGGATGGCGTAGCCGATAATAATGAAAGCACTGCTCCAGACGTCAAAACGACTACCGTTGTGGACTGCTTTGCGGATACCAAGTGGAATCGACACCAGATAGATGATGAGTGTACTCCAGAGCCCCAAAGTCACGGACACCGGCAGGCTGTCTTTGATTAGCGTAAGAACAGAGGCGCTGCGAAACAGACTGTCGCCAAAATCAAAACGGATATAGTCCCAGAGCATCTTGAAATAGCGTTCATGAATGGGCTTATCGAATCCGTAGCGACGGGTAATTTCCGCAATCACCTCCGGGTCAAGGCCCCGGCCGCCACGGTAGTTACTGTCGCTGATATTCCCAACGCCGGTTTGCGCGTGGCTGGCGCGAACACCTTCGCTGCCCGCACCGGGCAACGCACCGCTTTGTCCGAACTCAATGGCGGCGACGGCCTGTTCAACAGGACCGCCAGGTGCAATCTGTACGATAAAAAAGTTGATAGTAATGATGGCCCAGAGCGTGGGGATCACCAGCAGCAGACGTCGAATCAGATAAGCGCCCATTTACTCTCCCTGTCTTCTGGCTGCGGGAAGTTTCGCCGCTTTGTTGACGTCATACCACCAGTTGTCGATGCCAATGGTATAAATCGGGCGGATAGCCGGATGCGAGAACTTATCCCACCAGGCGATACGATCTTCTGCCATGTACCACATCGGCAACATGTAGTAGTTCCAGGTTAATACCCGGTCCAGTGCCCGCCCCAACGGGATCAGTTTGGCTTTATTCCCTTGTGCGGCAATGATCTGGCTAATCAGTTTATCAATGACCGGGCTTTGCACACCGGGCGCGTTATAGCTGGAATCTATATATTCAGAGGCCCAGAGAATTTGCAGGTCTGAGCTTGGCCACGGCATTGCGCGATAGAGCCTGGGCATCATGTCATAGTCACGGCTGCGCAAACGGTTAGTGATTTGCGAGTTATCGACCTGGCGGATATTCATCGTAATACCTAACCGCTGTAGGTTATGCTGGAATGGCAATACCCACTGGCTGTTGCTGCCTGCCGGGAGTAATAACTCGAAGGTCAGCGGTTTACCGCTGGTGCTATTTATCCGTTGTTGCCCTTTCAGTATCCATCCCGCCTGTTGGAGTAACGTATCGGCTTTCAACAGGTTTTCACGATCGTAGCCATCGCCTTTCGACATCGGCGGTTGATAGATTTGACTGAAAACTTCCGGTGGCAGATCTTTTTTCATTGGCGCAAGGATCACCAGTTCATCCGCATCGGGATAACTTCTGGCTGCATACTCGGTGTTCTGGAAATAACTGTTTGTCCGACTCCAGGCATTATAAAACAGGGCCTTATTCATCCATTCAAAATCGAAGGCCAGCGTAATCGCTTCCCGTACTCGTCGGTCACTAAACATTGGACGTTGAATGTTAAAGGCTAACCATCGTGTGTCCTGTGCGGACTCATTCTTTTGTTCGTCTTTGACAATGTAATGATTCGCGAAATTCTTACCGGTATAACGGGTTGCCCAATTTTTTGCATCGTTTTCAAGTCGCAGGTCGAATGCTCCAGCCTTAAACGCTTCAAAAGCGACGTTATCATCTAAATAGTAATCGTAGCGGATGGTATCAAAGTTCCAGCGCCCGCGATTGACGGGCAGGTTTGCCGCCCAATAATCTTTAACGCGCGAATAAACAATGTACTGTCCCATTTTCCATTGACTGATGCGATAAGGGCCGCTGGCAAGGGGTGGAGATGACAAGGGGTCGCTGAGCTTGTGATCTTTCCAGTACTTTTCGGGCATAACGGGTAAGGAAAACAGGCTGAGCATATCCTCTTTGCCCGGTTTGGCGAGTTCAATTCGCACTGTTAACGGGGCAATTGCCTTTACCGTTGTTCCTTTGTAGACCAAACGAAACTGCGGTACGCCTTCGGTCATAAATTTATGGAAGGTGAATTCGACATCGCGTGCGGTAATGGGGGAACCATCGTGGAAACGGGCCCGCGGATTAATCGCGATTTCTACCCATGAGTAATCATCGGCGTAACGCGCTCTGTCAGCGATAAGCGGGTAGTAGCTGCCGGGTTCATCATCCGAAGTGGTAAACAGTGTATCGTAGAGCGTTTCGGTGCGTGCGCCAGGGTTGCCGCGCATCGAGTAGCGGTTGAAGTTGTCAAAGGTACCAATGGCGGAGAGGGTGAGTTGTCCGCCTTTGGGGGCCGCAGGGTTAACATAATCAAAGTGATTAAAATTAAATGCGTACTTGGGTTCGCCCAACACGGCAAAGGCGTAGCTTTCTTTGATGGATTGGGCATGAACGCTAAACCCGATAAGGGCGATAAACAGAAGCAGTACGCGAGGAATCATATCACAGAGGTTTCCTTGTCCTGCCACAACCCGACAGGCCTCTTGCCTGAGAAATAGCGGTTGGGGTGGCGAGTGAAAATATATAAATCGCCTGGTGCGATCACCACGTTGGCTTATCGGGTTGCGCCATCCAACGCACAAAATCATCAAGCATTAATGGGCGGCTGATCCAGTATCCCTGGAAGAAATGAACCCCGCGATCGCGCAGCCATCGGGCTTGCTCAGGCGTTTCTACCCCTTCGGCAACCGTCAGCATATTAAGACGCTTAGACAGTGTCAACACCGCATCCAGTACTGGAGACGTTAGCGTTTCTGTCCCAATGGCGTTGATAAATCCTCGGTCGATTTTCAGATAGTCAACGGTAAAGCGTTCCAGATAAATGAGTGCGCTGTGGCCAGTGCCGAAATCATCAATGGCAATTTCGAATCCGGCAGAGTGTAGCCATTCAAAAAGCTTTGATGCCTCGTGCTGATTGAGCATATCGCGTTCGGTGATTTCCAGTACAACCTGGAAATGGCGTGGCGGCAGGGAGGCATTCAGGTGCTGGATATCGTCTTTAAAGCTCTCACCATGCAGGTGCGTTGGCGCGATGTTGAGCCCGAGTTTTGCACCTTGCGGTAACACTTTTTTTAATGCAGGGGCATCACGGGCCACCAGTTTGAACAGATGCTGCGTCAGCGGCACAATCATTTGTTGTGATTCAGCGTAGTGAATAAAAGCATCTGGCGGGATCTCACCTGTTGTCGGGTGGCGCCAGCGTAACAATACTTCTACGCCTTTTACTTCCAGCGTCGCCATTTCAACGACCGGTTGGTAGACCACATAAAACTGATCGTGTTTGATGGCGTTGAGAATATCTTTTCCCGGGCGTAAACGAATGGCGTAGATGTAGTACCACAAAAGCAACCCAGTCATGATCCCGGCCATACATCCCAACATGACGGCATACCAGACGTCAGTGTACGTCCACTCTTGCGCGTATAGCCGAATCTTCATGGGGATCCCTTTCAGCGTCGTCTGACGCCAGGTGGTATCCGGAAGTGCGGAGACGTCTATCAGTTGGGATGAAAATGTCGTGATAGCGGTATCACCGACAATAATCGCAATACCGTCAAAATCATCTTCTCGGGCGGTATAGAGCAGGTAAGGTGCCAGATTGATATTCAGTGAGGAAAACACGCCACTATTATTAAATGAAGGATTCCGGTGCCAAATCATGATCGCCGGTTTGTCAGGCATCATCGGGGTACCGGACAGCAATTCCACATCGACATCTTTGTGGATATCCAGCTTCGGAATCAGCGACAGAATAGGCGAATCCATCGCGCCAGTTGCGGAGGAGCAGAAAGCAATACCCTCTTTTACCAACAAAAAAGCGCGTACATTGAGGTTAAACGCTGCGCTGGCGGTCAGCTTGGCGGCAACTTGTTGGCAATTGTATGAGACCAGCGGTTGCAGGGCATCTGTTGTGCTTTTGAGGTCTGAGAGGTAACTGCTGATGTAATATTCGATATCGGAAAGAAGCGTTTCGTACTTAACATCTCGTTTGTGCCAGGTGGCAAAAAACTGCAGGGTGCTGACAAGTACCGCGACGGCTACCCCCGTAAAAATACAGGTAAAAAGGACATTTCGACTGGAAGATGAAGGACGTCTGAACATAGTTCCTTATGTTTACCTGGGGTATCTGCTTATTATTAAACGGCTTGATCTGTAAAACTATAACCTGGATTGATTCGTATAGTGAGATTTTTCTTAAACATAGCGCAACGCAAAAAGCACTGCCGAAGCAGTGCTTTTGATAAGTCTCATCAGGATAGCCAAGGGATAGCTGCCAAACGAAATTAACTGCGGCTCAGGACCCGGCGAGCTTCGTTGTAACGTTTTTTCCAGTAAGGCTCGTTCATGCTGGAAATGATAACGCCACTGCTGGTCGAGGCATGTACAAACTGGTTATTGCCGATATAGATACCGACGTGACGGCCGGTGGAACCCGCACGGAACAGAACCAGATCGCCTGTGCGCAGATTAGTGCGCGAAACGGATTTGCCCGTTTCCTGTTGCTCGTAGGTTGAGCGCGGAAGCTCTAAACCAAATTGCTCGCGGAACGTACGCTGTACGAAGCTTGAACAATCAATACCTTTTTTAGTGCTGCCGCCAAGGCGGTAACGCACGCCTTTCCAGTCAGCGTATTGATCCATAATACGTGATTTAACATCGATATTACGTACCATACTTTCAAATTCATCCTGAGAGGCTTGCAGTGAAGAGTTATCTCCATTACCCACAGCATGCGTCTCAGAATGCATATTCTTCGCGGTGTTTGTTGTGCTACATGCAGAAAGCAGAACCGCAACTGCTATCGCGGGAATCCCCCGCAAGATATATCTCAAAATCGGTTGAGATTTGACCATTTTGTTTGTTTTCCCTTGAAGTCCTTAACGATAAATATCGTTATAAAAAATGCCAAACGTGACGAGACTAATTACCAACGCATGATGAGACAATTCTTTAAGGTCAAATCTGTGGCAGAACGCACAAATTTATTCTTATAGTGAATAATTATCCCGCGAGGCAAAACGAGTCTGAGGTTACCCGATCGCTCCGGTCATTGCGAGTGATTTTATGTGATTTCTTATAAGAAAAAGTGATACAGAAAGTGAATAAACTGCATTGGCTAAATTAAGAACAGATAGAGTAAAAAACACGCAATTCATTCATTTTAAACAGGAATAATATGACAGGAGAATGACAGTCAGAATGATAAATTCCCGGCAGATATCATCAGGAAATCAGAAGCATCCCTGATGATGTTAATTACTCTGCGTTATTTGTTTAAAAATTGTTTGTTTTTACCGGGAAGATAATGGGCAAACAGCATAACCAGGCGATCGCTTAATGGCGTCATTAACCACCAGGGCAAGCCAATCAATACGACGGTCATTGAACCTACCACGATATCTGTGAGCCAATGCGCGCCGATCATTACGCGTGGAAAGGCAAAAACCACAGTTATAATAAGGCCGATTATTCCTGCGACTTTTCCGAAATAACGCAGCATAAATGCGGAAAAAATAAGCAGCATCATACCGTGATCGCCAGGAAAACTGTCTCTGGACGCATCTTTTGTTGAAATATGCAGCAGCTCGCTGACGCGATTAATATTATCGAATGTGAGAGTGGGGCTGGCGCGCTTAACCGGAATAAGCGCCTGGCCCAACTGGTTTAATATCACCGCAGTTAGCAGCATCACCAGCCCAATTGCCACAATACGGCGACGACCTTCCTGCGTTTCTTTTAGCCAAAAACTCAGCATTAATGTACCCATCGCCAATAATGAACAGCCGTCAAATGCCCGGTTATTGGTGACAGCGACAATCCACAGAAAGAGCGGGCTCTCAACCAGCTTATGATTGAAGAAGTGGAAGATGCCCGAATCAAGAGAAAACCAGAACCCATGCCCGTGTGGAAGGTACCAGGACAGAAATAGCGCCAGACCAGCAATATTAAGCAGGAGTATTTGTGGGTATCGGGTTTTCATCGTCGTTTACCATTGCCATAAAACGGAGGCAACCTTACGCGCCAACGTCTAAACGAAGCCTCAACAATGCACTCTGTAATGCATTCCAGTCGGTCTCGGTATCGGAGATGAGTTCAATACGGCTATCAGGAGGAGCGACGTTTTGCGTCTCAATATGCCAGTCCTCACCCTGACGATTGATACGCACCAGCCCCTCTTTAATACGCATCACTCCCTTCACACGCCCAACAGGGGCGAGACGTGACCATTCCAACAGGCCGATGGTATCGAACACCGTATCAGCGTCAAAAATCCAGCCGCAGGCCTGATGTCCCTGACCGCTGTTCAGACTGCGACGCCAGCGTTGCTGCGCAGGCAGGCTTAGGGCTGCCAGCCCTTTTTTATCAGCATGCTGGTGAGTATGTGCTGCGCTGGAAGGAAGCTCCGTCAGATTCAGCCGGGGCAAATCCAGTAATTGTCCGTCGATTTGCCCATGATCGGCGTGAACTAACTGGCGGTTGCCGCCGTAGTGTTGCCACCAGGTTTGCAGCGCAATTTCGCTTTCTGTCGTGGCACGATCGGATTTATTGGCAACGATGATATCGGCAGAGGCCAGCTGATCGCGGAAATTCTCATTCGCTACGCTTTTCTCATCCAGCAACAGGCGAGGATCCAGGATACAAATCGTTGCGCGCAAGTCGATCCACGGTTCGTAAACCGGCGCGGTCAGTAAATCCAGAATCTGTTTGGGATGTCCGAGACCGGTGGGCTCAATCAGCAGCCGATCCGGTTTTCCCTGACGTAACAGCGTATTGAGGCCAACCTGCATGGGCAAACCATTAACGCAGCACATACAGCCACCGGGGATCTCTTTGAGCAATGCGCCGCTATCAGCGAGCAGTGCGCCGTCGATACCCACTTCGCCAAACTCATTGACCAGAACGGCCCACTTCTCTGCGGGGTCTTTGTTGGCCAATAGATGAAGAATAGAGGTGGTTTTGCCACTGCCGAGAAAACCCGTGATGAGATTGGTTTTAGTCACGTTTACTCCAGAATCATAAATTACCGTAATGGCTTTTAACAATCCTGGCGAAAAACGGGGGAAAAGAGAAGGGCAGAGAGGACGAAGACGAACTTCGTCCTGTTTAATGGCAGAAATCGTTAACTTTTTAACGTCTCGATGACAGCCTGATGTGCACCGTACTGGGCGATACGTTGCCAGGCTCGTTCCACGGTATCGACGAATTGTGGGTTCTGTGCGAGGTCTGTGTCGAAGATTTCATGCAGTGAAAGCAGCGCGCTGACGCGTTCTGATTCCGTACTCTGTTCGACGATAGTGCGGATTTTGTCACTCATCGGGTCACGAATATCAATAATTGCACCTGAATCATCAATTCCGCTTACGTAGCGCATCCAGCCCGCAATGCCGAGTGCCAGCAGCGGCCACTCGCTTTGACGTGCTAAATGAACGCGAATCCCGTCCAGCATTCGTTGGGGTAATTTTTGGCTGCCATCCATCGCGATTTGCCAGGTTTTATGTTTTAGCGCCGGATTGGCAAAGCGTTCCAGCAGGCTGTCGGCATACTGGTCTAAATCGACATTGGTGATGCGCAGCGTCGGGGCTTGTTCGCTGAGCATCAGGCGGTGAGCCGCTTCGCGAAATGCGCGGTCCTGCATACAGTCGCTGATATGCTGGAATCCCGCCAGATAACCGAGGTAAGCGAGAAACGAATGGCTACCGTTCAGCATCCGTAGCTTCATTTGCTCCCACGGCAAAACGTCATCAACCATCTGTACACCGGCCGTTTCCCATTGCGGACGGCCGCTGACAAAATGGTCTTCAATGACCCACTGAATAAACGGCTCGCAGCTGATTGCGCAAGGGTCTGCCACGCCTAATTCGCGGGCAATTTCATCCAGTGATTCTTCAGTCGCTGCCGGGACAATCCGGTCTACCATGGTTCCCGGGAAACTGACGTGCTCCCGAATCCAGTTAGCCAGTTCAGGCGAGCGTTTCTCCGCCATTCCCAGTACGGCGTTTTTTACCACATGACCATTGTCCGGGATGTTATCACAGGAGAGGACAGTAAACGGTTGCAGCCCACGTTGACGTCGGCGGTGCAGTGCCTCAACAATAATACCCGGTGCAGAGTGGGGTTCATCCGGTACTTGCAGATCGTGAATAATACGCGGGTTAGTGATATCGAGTGACCCGGTGGCAGGATCGATACAGTAGCCTTTTTCCGTAATGGTTAACGAGACAATCGCGACCTGAGGCTCGCAGAATTTCTCAATAATAGCAGCCAGCGAATCCAGTTTTGCATTCAGGCACTCGTTGACGGCCCCGACGATAATTGGCTGGTTACCGGCCGCACCTTTTTCCAGCACGGTAAATAAATGATCCTGCTCGCGTAGCTGGCTCATCAACCGGTCGCCGCTGAACAGGCTGATCTCACAAATCCCCCAGTCTCCGCCCTGCGAATTTAGCACCCGGTCGGTCAATAACGCCTGATGGGCACGATGAAATGCACCGAAACCAAAATGTACGATCCGCGTTTTTAGCTGTTGGCGATCGTACTGAGGCATTACGACATTTTCCGCAAGAGATGCTGAGGCAATAGTCTTCATTAAATACACCTGATTAACCATTAATTAACAATGGCAGTATAAAGTTATATGACAACAAATTGAATTGGTGTGCCTCATTTATCCGGGTAATGTGAGCTGGATCAATCAATGATGGGCGATGTGTTGATCGTATACCGGATGCCTGTATGGTAGTCGTCATAAAAGTCGTTTAATTTGGTATAACAACTTGTGAGGTGAAGCAATGGAACAAACCTGGCGTTGGTACGGACCAAACGATCCAGTATCGCTTGATGATGTGCGTCAGGCTGGCGCAACGGGTGTTGTGACCGCCTTGCACCACATTCCAAACGGTGAAGTGTGGCCCGTAGAAGAAATTCAAAAGCGCCAGGCGATTCTGGCCGAAAAAGGGCTGACCTGGTCGGTGGTGGAAAGTATCCCTGTCCACGAAGACATCAAAACACAGTCCGGCCAATATCAGATGTGGATTGCAAACTACCAGCAAAGTATTCGAAACCTGGCGACCTGCGGCATTGATACCGTGTGCTACAACTTCATGCCGATCCTGGACTGGACGCGTACCGACCTTGAATATCAGCTACCGGATGGGTCCAAAGCGCTGCGTTTCGACCAGATTGCGTTTGCGGCTTTTGAATTGCACATTCTGCAACGTCCGGGGGCCGAAGCCGATTACACCGCTGAAGAGCAGCGTCAGGCGCTGGATTATTTCAATGCAATGACCGCTGCCGACATTGAAAAGCTGACCCGCAACATTATTGCTGGTCTGCCGGGTGCCGAAGAAGGTTATACGCTGGATCAGTTCCGCGCGCGCCTGGCGGAATATGATGGGATCAGCAAAGACGAACTGCGCAATAACATGGCTGTATTCCTGCGGGCGATTGTGCCTGTTGCCGAGGAAGTTGGCGTACGTCTGGCAGTGCATCCTGATGATCCGCCACGGCCAATCCTCGGTCTGCCACGTATCGTGTCGACCATTGAAGATATGCAATGGCTGAAAGAAACGGTAGATAGCATCAATAATGGTTTCACCATGTGTACCGGCTCGTACGGCGTGCGCGCCGATAACGATCTGGTAAAAATGATTGAGACCTTTGGCGATCGTATTCACTTCACACACTTGCGTTCAACCTGCCGTGAAGAAAACCCGAAAACCTTCCACGAAGGCGCACACTTGCAGGGCGACGTGGATATGGTATCGGTGGTGGCAGCCATTTTGAGCGAAGAGCAACGCCGTAAGAAAGCGGGTGATTTGCGTCCGATCCCAATGCGCCCGGATCATGGACATCAGATGCTTGACGATCTGCACAAGAAAACGAATCCGGGCTACTCCGCGATTGGTCGCCTGAAAGGGCTGGCAGAAGTTCGCGGCGTGGAGCTGGCGCTGAAAAAAACGCAGTTTCGCGATCTGCTGTAATTCGTTCAACACGAGACCATAAATTGCCGGATGGCGCTTGTACCGCCCCCGGCAATACTCAGGTGCGTTGTTATTGCTGTAATAACGCACACATCTCCTGCTCCAGTACATTTAATACCTTTCTGAGGTGCGGCACCTGCAACCCGCCAAAACCAAAGAACATCACCGCATCGGAATTTTTTTGCCTCCAGGCTGTTTCTGAACCGTTTTCAATTTCCTGTAATGTATCAAAGCGTACCCCTGCCCGCAGACAGCGCTGGCGTAGTTTTGCGATGATGTCAGGCGACCAGTTAATGCGCAATGAGAGATGTAACCCTGCCGAGGCACCATCGATCTTTCCTTCAGGGAACAGGGCTGATAAGCCATCACGCAGTAATGCGAGGCGTGCTGCGTAGTTGCTGGCTAGCTTGCCGAGATGAGTATAAAACACCTGGTTTTGCATTAACTCGGCTAAAAACTGCTGCAATAACCACTGGCTACCATTGTTGTTCAGCGCTTTCATATTTTGAACGGCGGGCAGCAGTTCATCAGGGCAAACGAGGTAACCGAGACGTGCCCCCGGTCCCAGCGTTTTTGAGAAGGTCCCCATGTAGATAACCCGGTTGTGGTAATCCATGGCTTTCAGTGCCGGAAGGGGATTCTCACCATACGTAAATACGGCGTCGTAATCGTCTTCAATAATCCAGGCGCCCACTCGCTGTGCCCACGTGAGTAATGACTTACGTCGTTCAAGTGACAGAACACTGCCCATTGGATACTGATGAGCGGGTGTCACATAACAAAGCTGGGTTTCAACCTCAGGTAAATTATCGGTGCACAGCCCGTGATTATCCACGGCAATAGACGTAATATCGGCACCATAATAATTAAACAGATGCCATGCACCAGAATAACAAGGTGATTCGGCGACCACGTGACATTTTTTATTCTGGCTTAGGGTGTGATGAATAATAAATATTTGGCTGAGCAGTGATAACCCTTCCTGAATTCCATCAGTAATGATGATGTTTTGTGCACTGGTATTAATGCCACGGGATAAATTAAGGTATCTGACAATTTGCTCACGTAATGAAAATAATCCGTTTGGTGAATGATATCGGGTCAGTAGCTGCTCTTTAAGTACGCTGGGGGCATTATTCCATTTACGCCAGTTTGACCAGGGAAACGCATTGGGGTCAGGGACGCCCATCCGGCAATAGCACTCACGCCCCATTTCAGCGTAAACATCGGTAGAAACACCGGCAGGCTTCGGCTTTATCGGCGGTGAGCCTTCCGCAGATGGCACGTGTACCGGGGGACTACGCATAGGTGCCGTAAATGTGACTTCATAGCCGATACCCTGCCTGCTCTTGATAAAACCGGCCGCCATCAGTTTTTCATACGCCATCACCACCGTGATTTTGGCCACGTTTAGCGTCTGCGCCTGCTCGCGGATAGAGGGCAGTTTATCCCCGCAAAGCAAATCGCCTTGCTGAATTGCCTGAAAGTAAAATTGAAAGATCTGCAATTGTAGCGGGGTGCGACTTTCCCTATTGAGAGACAGTGTCAGCATGAGGAAATTCCTTGTTTAAACAATAGGGGCATATTACACGTTTCAGCATATTGCTATTTTGACACGCCTCATAGAGTTAAGGCTGTTCCTATAATCTGAAATCGCTGTCTCTATTTTTGCTTTTTAATATCCCTTAGCGTGATGCTATTAAAAAAATGGAGGCAGGTATGTCGTGGATAAAAAAGAACGCGCTTTGGTGTGCGTTAGGTGGCGCAGTCGTAATGGCCATTGTTATTTGGGGAACATGGCAAGGAGTCCATTACACCAGCACTACGGAGTTTTGTTTATCGTGCCACTCGATGCGCACATCAGGAGAGGAGTATAAGACCAGTGTGCATTTTCGTAATGCCTCTGGTGTACGAGCGGAGTGTAAGGATTGCCACATTCCCCCGGGAGTCGTCCCGACGCTTGTGCGTAAAACCGAAGCCTTAAACGATCTCTACCACACCTTTATCTCACCTTCGATTGATACCCCGGAAAAGTTCAATGCCAAACGGGCTGAGCTCGCCCAGCGAGAGTGGGCACGGATGAGTGCCAACAATTCGGCAGCCTGTAAATCGTGTCACAGCTATGAAGCGATGGATCATGGAAAACAATCCGCCAATGCCGCAGCACAGATGACGGCGGCGGCAGCGAAGGACAGCAACTGCATTGACTGTCACAAAGGGATCGCGCACCACAAACCGGACATGAGCAGTGGCTTTCGCGATCGCTACAAGCAGCTACAACAGCAGGGGGAAAAACTATCAACTGCGACGACGCTGTTTTCGTTAAGCGAAAAAACACTAACAGCTACGGCGGGGGCACCAGCAGGGAAAGCGCTGTTATTTCCGGCAACCCAGGTCAAGGTGCTGCAAAAAGAGGGGAACAACGTCCAGTTGGAAGTGACGGGCTGGCGTGAAAGCAAGGGGCGTGGGCGGGTGATCACCCAGTATATGGGCAAACGCGTCTTCTCCGCGGTCCTTGATGCTTCACTGATGGAAAACGTGAAAGTCCTGCAAACCCAGACTGACCCTGGTTCGCATCAGGAATGGCAGCAGGTGAGTGTGACCGCATGGACCTCCGCGCAGGGACTCATCGATAGCATTACGCCGGTGTGGGAGTACTCGGATCAGATGCTGCAATCGACGTGTAGCGCCTGTCACAGCACGCCACCGGCTACCCGATACACCGCCAACGGCTGGATTGCCGGACTGAAAGCGATGTCGACGTATTATCGACTCAATCCGGTGGAAGAACGTACGTTGTTGAAATACCTCCAGACCCACGCCAGTGATGTGTCTGAACCCAACAAATAATAAGGATAAGATATGGATATTCATGACTTTAATCCGTCACGCCGTCGTTTTCTGACCGGAATGCTGGCGGTTGGCGCAGCCAGTGCGCTGGCGCCTAATCCGCTGATATCAAAAGTATGGGCGGCGGGGGAAAACCCCGAACAATGGATCCAATCCGGCTCACATTATGGTGCTTTTGAAGCCAAAGTGGTTAACGGCGAGTGGACGGAAACGCGACCGTTCAAACATGACAAACACCCGTGCGATATGCTCAATGCGGTACGTGAAATCGTCTACAACCCTTCACGGGTTCGTTATCCGATGGTTCGACTGGACTGGTTACGCAAGCGTGAGAAGTCGGATCGTAGCCAGCGGGGAGATAATCGTTTTGTGCGGGTTAGCTGGGATCAGGCGCTGGACCTGTTTTATGAAGAGCTTGAGCGGGTGCAAAAAACCTACGGTTCATCCGGCGTCTTTACCGGGCTGGCGGATTGGCAAATGGTGGGCAAATACCACAAGGCTGGCGGTGCAATGGACAGAGGGCTCGGTTTGCATGGTAGCTATGTGACGACCGTAGGCGACTACTCAGCGGCTGCAGCGCAGGTTATCTTGCCGCATGTAATTGGTTCGCTTGAAGTCTATGAGCAGCAAACCTCGCTGCCGCTGGTTATCGAGAACAGCAATACCATCGTACTGTGGGGCTGTGATCCCATTAAGAATTTGCAGATTGAATTTTTGGTTCCCGATCACGACGCGTTTGGCTACTGGCAGCAGATCAAAGAGGCCGTCGCCCAGGGCAAAATGCGCGTCATCAGCGTTGATCCGGTGCGGAGCAAATCACAAAATTTTCTGGGGTGTGAACAGCTGGCGTTACGACCACAAACCGATGTTGCGTTACTGCTGGCACTCGCACATACCCTGTATGAAGAAAAACTGTACGACACGGCATTCATTAACGACTACACCGTCGGCTTCGAGCAGTTTTTACCCTACCTGATGGGAGAAACAGACAAGCAACCGAAAAACGCCGAGTGGGCTGCGGAAATCTGTGGGCTGACGGCGGATCAGATCCGTGATTTTGCCCGGCTGCTGGTGAAAGGCCGGACGCAGTTTATGGGCGGCTGGTGCGTACAGCGTATGCACCACGGCGAACAGTATCCCTGGATGCTGGTGGTGCTGGCCAGTATGGTCGGTCAAATTGGGTTACCGGGCGGTGGTGTGGGGTTCGGCTGGCACTACAACGGCGGAGGGACGGTAACGTCAGCCGGGCCGGTACTTTCTGGTCTGGGGAGCATTAACAATCCGCCAGAGGCGAAGTATAAACCGGATTTTCGCGGCGTATCCGAGCATATTCCTACCTCACGTATTGTTGATTGCCTGCTGGAACCGGGCAAAAAGATCGCCTTTAACGGCGAGACGTTAATCTACCCTGACATCAAAATGGCGATCTTCAGCGCGGCGAACCCGTTCCACGCCCAGCAGGATCGCAACCGAATGATCGAGGCGTGGAAGAAACTGGAGACCGTGGTGGTGTTAGATCACCAATGGACTGCATCCTGTCGTTTTGCCGATATCGTCCTGCCTGTTACCACACGCTTTGAACGCAACGATATTGAGCAGTTTGGTACCCATTCAAATAAGGGGCTGATGGCGCTGCATCAGGTCGTCAAACCGCAATATGAAGCGCGGCATGATTTCGACGTGTTTGCCGGACTCTGTAAACGTTTTGACAAGGAGTCGGTATACCGGGAAAACCGCGATGAAATGCAGTGGGTACAAGCGCTCTATGACGAAGGCGTCAAAATGGGTGCCTCGCTCGGTGTCACGTTGCCAGACTTTGACTCGTTCTGGAAAGGTGAAGGGTATGTTGAATATCCCGCGGGACAACCGTGGGTTCGTCATGGCGAATTTCGCGATCAGCCCGATCTTAATCCTCTGGGTACACCATCAGGTCTGATTGAAATTTACAGCAAAACGATCGCCGGTTTTCAGTATGACGATTGCCCTGGGCATCCGGTATGGATGGAGCCGTTTGAACGTAGCCATCAGGGTAAAAAAGACAAATATCCACTGCACCTGCAATCCTGTCATCCGGATAAACGCCTGCACTCCCAGTTGTGCTCAAGTGATGCGTTTCGCAGCACGTATGCGGTAGCCGGAAGAGAACCGCTTTACATCAGCGAGCAAGATGCTGCCGCGCGGGGTTTAAAAGCCGGGGATATTGCACGGGTCTTTAACGCGCGCGGTCAGGTGCTGGCGGGGGTGGTGATTAGCCCTGATTTTACCCCCGGCGTGATCCGCATTCATGAAGGGGCATGGTATTCCCCACTGGAAGGTGGGAAAGCAGGGACGCTATGTACCTATGGCGATCCTAATGTCCTGAGTGCGGATATTGGTACGTCTCAACTGGCGCAAGGGCCTTCAGCACATACCGTGCTGGTGGATGTCGAACGCTATCAGCAACATGTTCCACCGGTCACGGGATTTGGTGGGCCGGAGATAGTGAAAGAGGAGGGGGACAATGCAGCATAGCCTTATTTTCCAGCAACGCGCCGCGGTCTATCAGTGGTTTTCACAATTGCTGTTTCGTGAGCTGGACCAGAAACAACTCGCTCGTCTTGAAAGCGAGGATACCCGACAGTGGCTGGCGTCGCTGGCGGGTATTCCCGGGCTTTCGCTGGATGTTAAAAAACTGGAGCGTAGCCTGACGCAGGTTCTGCGTCGTGAAAGCCGACAACTGGAGCTGGCCGCAGATTTTACAACGTTATTTCTGCTGGCACCGCCTGGTGGTGTTTCCCCGTATGCGGGACATTATCCCCATACAACGGCGGCTGAAGAACGTCGACAAATGAATGTACTGTTGGCTGAACACGGACTGGCTGCGCAGGAAAATGAACCCTCCGATCATATCGCTATACAGCTGGCTTTGATGGCGAGGATGGTGGCCAAAGAGGAAACGCTATCTGCACAATATTACTTTTTGCATCATCACATTATGTGTTGGGCACCCTTGTTTCGTGATAGCTGCCAGCAGCGTGATGAGGCGGGATTTTATGCGCGGGCGGTTAGCGTAATTGTGGGTTTTATACGGGAAGATGAGCAGTATCTGGAATCACTGTTAATGGATGATTTTTATCTCAGTAGTCAACGCTGAAAATGACAAAGGGACAGCCTGTGCTGTCCCTGAACGTCAATGTGTGGCAGAGGTATTAATCTGCGCGACCCATATAGCGGCGTTCTTCGATATGAATACGGATTTTTTCACCTGCACTCAGATACTCAGGAACCTGGATCACCAGGCCGGTGCTCAGGGTTGCTGGCTTGTTGCGCGCACTCGCTGAAGCACCTTTAATACCCGGTGCGGTTTCAACGATTTCCAGATCTACGGTCTGCGGCAGTTCAAGCGCCAGTAATTGGCCGTCCCAGGTCAGTACCTGCATGTCCGGCATCCCGCCTTCCGGGATGAACAGCAGCTCTTCTTCAATCTGGTCTTTAGTGAAGGTATACGGGGTATAGTCTTCTTTATCCATAAAGACATATTCGTTGCCATCAACGTAGGAGAAATCAACCCCGCGGCGGCTCAGGGTGACGGTATCTACAATATCGTCGCCTTTGAAGCGCTCTTCAACTTTCAGACCAGTACGGACATCAGAAAAACGCATTTTGTACAGCGTAGCTGCACCACGTGCGGACGGTGATTGAATATCGATATCTTTTACAATCAGCAGTTTGCCGTTGTAATTCAGTACCATACCTTTTTTAATTTCGTTCGCTCTTGGCATCGAAAAAATCCTGTAGTGAGGAGTGTCTAAAATATCGCGTCAAACTACTCGCGCCGGGGCATTCAGGCAAGCGGAATTCACACTTTTGCTGGTGCAAAAAAGGTGGTATACACTCCGTCCTTCTGGTTACCTCGTTGTTGGCTGTGTGCATGCCATCTTGAGGTACGCCGAATGAATTTGTGTATACTGTTCGCTACCTGAACAATCCGATGGTTTACCCTAAAGAGAATACTGTATGGAATGCCGTCCGGATTGTGGCGCATGTTGCACTGCGCCTTCTATCTCCAGCCCTATCCCTGGCATGCCTGATGGCAAGCCCGCCAATACGGCATGCGTTCAGCTAGATGAATCCCTGCGCTGTAAGATTTTTGCGTCTCCGTTGCGCCCAAAAGTGTGTGCCGGTTTGCAACCCAGTGCGGAAATGTGCGGTAAAACGACACACCAGGCCATGCTGTACCTTATTGAGCTTGAAGCGTTGACTGCACCTTAAACGTCTTTGATGCGCACCAGGCACACAACCGTCGCGACGATCATCACCAGCGCAAACCAGAATACGGCGTGGTAATTCCAGATTTCGGCAGCAATACCTGCCAACGAGCCGGCAATGATCCAGCCTACGCGGATGGTATTGGTGTACAGCGTTGTTGCTGATCCCGCCTGTCCCGGCATCAAATCCTGAAAATAAAGCATGCCAATCCCGCCGAGGATGCCGATGTAAATCGCGTTCAGCAACTGTAAGCCGAGCAAAACCGCCGGTGAATGTGCCAACAGCATGCCCGCATAAAAAAAGAACCCGGCGATGGCGGCAATTCTCATCAACAGACGTTTGCCCAGACGTTTCGCAAAATATCCGGCAATCAGCATGGTTGGGATTTCCAACCCTGCGGCGGTACCCATCATGATACCGGCGAGTTTTTCCGGCAGATGCAGTTCATTGATGATAAACAGCGGCATATTAATGATATAGAGGCTGTTGGTGCCCCACATTAATGTGCAGATAGCAAAAAGCAGCAGCGTATCACGACGATTACGGCGTGGAGCCTCAACCGCACCTGTTGTGAGAGGTACGCTTTTGTTCATTGACGGTAAGAAAAACCAGACCATCACGCCGCAGATAATAAATGCCACCGCGGCGCTGAGATACATCACCGTAAAGCTGAATCCCATGGCCAGCGCATAGGCCAATGGTGGGCCGATCACCCAGGCCAGTGAAACCTGAGCACGTAAAATAGAGCTGAACATGACGGCTTCCCGGCCAGTGCGATCGGCATGTTCACGGGCGAGAGCAAACATTTGCGGGTTGGCGGTGGAGCCAAAGCTACTGAGGAATACACCGACAAACAGCAAAATAAAATAGTTTCGGTTCCAGGCAAACAGCACGCAGGCCAGCATGCCAAGTACGCAGCAAAAAACGATCAGGTTTTTACGATCGCCTTTTTTGTCAGAGCGTCCGGCCAGAAACTGACTTACCAAAATGCCGATGACGGCGCTACCGGTAAAAAAGAAACCCACCATTCCCGGACGAGCATGGACTTCATCGGTCAGAAAAAGGCTGAGCGTAGGTGTCTGCAATGCCCCGGCGATACCCGTGAGAAAAGCGACAAGCAGGAACGCCGAAGACGTTAAATCAAACGCCTTGGGTGTGGCGGCTACGGGGGTGTTATGCATGTTTAGCTATCAGTGGAGTGAAGAGAGGCGGAGTTTACGCTGCTCGCCAGAAAATAAACAGGGCACTAAATCAAAATCGATATGGAAAATCAAAATGTCATTTCAGTCTGAGAAGTCCACATGCTGACGATGCTGAAGTTGAGTAGCTGAACACGTTTTTGCGTCAGCTTGTTTCAAAGAACCGTCGAGAAAATGTGCGGTACATCTAAATTCAGCAAGTTAATTGTTAACTTTACTTGCGTGCTGAAGCAGAAAGATCCAGACTCCTTGAAACGTTTCAGCGTCATCTTGCCTTAACTGATGGAGTCGGGTGACGCCTTTTTTCTCATGTTAGCCGAATCGTTTCAATTCAGCGGGAGAGGAGAATCATGTTCCAGTTATCTGTTCAGGATATTCACCCGGGCGAACAGGCCGGGAACAAAGAAGAGGCTATTCGCCAGGTTGCCGCTGCCCTGGTGCAAGCGGGCAATGTTGCAGACGGCTATGTCAATGGCATGCTGGCGCGCGAACAACAAACATCGACGTTTCTCGGCAATGGTATTGCCATTCCTCACGGTACGACAGACACACGCGATCAGGTGCTGAAAACCGGGGTTCAGGTGTTTCAGTTTCCGCAGGGGGTGACGTGGGGCGAAGGTCAGGTTGCGTATGTGGCAATCGGCATTGCAGCCAGCTCAGATGAACACCTTGGGCTGCTGCGTCAGCTGACTCATGTATTGAGTGATGACTCGGTTGCGGAACAGTTGAAATCCGCCACCACGGCAGAAGAGTTGCGTGCATTGCTGATGGGCGAAAAGCAGAGCGAGCAGCTGAAGCTTGATAACGAAACGCTGTCGTTGGACGTCGTCGCCAATTCACTGGTGACGCTGCAGGCGCTGAACGCCGCACGTCTGAAAGAAGCCGGTGCAGTAGATGCCACCTTTGTGGCCAGAGCGATTAACGAGCAACCAATGAATCTTGGTCAGGGCATCTGGCTGAATGATTGTGCTGAAGGCAATGTGCGCAGCGCCGTCGCGGTCAGTCGTGCGGCAAGCGCATTTGACGTGCAGGGAGAAGCTGCTGCGCTGCTGGTTACTGTCGCGATGAATGATGACCAGCCCGTTGCGGTGCTGAAGCGTCTTGGCGATCTGTTGCTGAGCAATAAAGCTGACCGTTTGCTGAAGGCGGATGCTGCGACGGTGTTGGCGCTGCTGACCAGTGATGATGCATTAACTGATGATGTACTGAGTGCCGAGTTTGTAGTGCGTAATGAGCATGGTTTACACGCCCGTCCGGGCACTATGCTGGTGAATACGATTAAACAATTTAATAGTGAAATAACCGTGACGAATCTTGATGGAACCGGAAAACCGGCAAATGGACGCAGTTTGATGAAAGTGGTGGCATTGGGCGTGAAAAAAGGACACCACCTGCGCTTTACCGCACAGGGTGAAGATGCTGAACAGGCGCTGAAAGCCATTGGCGATGCCATCGCGGCAGGTCTTGGGGAGGGCGCATAATGAGCAGACGTGTTGCAACTATCACCCTGAACCCGGCTTATGATCTGGTCGGTTTTTGCCCTGAAATTGAACGCGGTGAAGTCAATCTGGTGAAAACGACCGGTCTGCATGCGGCAGGCAAAGGGATTAACGTCGCAAAAGTGCTTAAGGACCTGGGGATTGACGTGACGGTCGGCGGCTTTCTGGGTAAGGACAACCAGGATGGTTTTCAGCAGTTGTTCAGTGAACTGGGCATCGCTAACCGTTTTCAGGTGGTGCAGGGGCGCACCCGTATTAACGTCAAGCTGACTGAAAAAGATGGTGAAGTATCTGACTTCAATTTTTCCGGCTTTGAAGTCACACCGGCTGACTGGGAACGCTTTGTGAATGACTCACTAAGCTGGCTGGGGCAATTCGATATGGTGTGCGTCAGCGGTAGCTTGCCGACCGGCGTGAGCCCTGAAGCATTCACTGACTGGATGACGCGCCTGCGCAGTCAGTGTCCATGCATTATCTTTGATAGTAGTCGTGAAGCGCTGGTCGCCGGGCTGAAAGCGGCTCCGTGGCTGGTGAAACCAAACCGTCGTGAACTGGAAATCTGGGCTGGCCGTAAGCTGCCAGAAATGAAAGATGTTATCGATGCGGCACATGCTCTGCGTGAACAAGGCATTGCGCACGTGGTGATTTCACTCGGTGCGGAAGGCGCTTTATGGGTTAACGCTTCGGGTGAATGGATTGCTAAACCACCGTCAGTTGAGGTGGTCAGCACCGTCGGCGCGGGTGATTCGATGGTTGGCGGTCTGATTTATGGCTTGCTGATGCGTGAATCCAGCGAACATACCCTGCGTCTGGCGACGGCAGTTGCCGCCCTGGCGGTAAGCCAAAGCAATGTGGGCATTACCGATCGTCCTCAGTTGGCCGCAATGATGGCGCGTGTCGACTTAAAACCGTTTAACTGACAGCAGGAGAGGCATAATGAAAACGCTGCTGATTATTGACGCTAATCTCGGCCAGGCTCGCGCCTATATGGCGAAAACCCTGCTTGGAGCGGCGGCACAGAAAGCGCATCTGGAGATCATCGACAATCCAAATGATGCAGAGCTGGCGATTGTCCTGGGCGATAAGCTGCCTGTCGACAATTCGCTGAACGGCAAAAAGGTCTGGCTGGGTGACATCGGTCGTGCGGTTGCGCATCCCGAGCTTTTTCTCAGTGAAGCAAAAGGCCATGCGCAGCCATATAGCGCGCCGGTTGTGGCAACACTAGTGGCAAGCAATGGTCCAAAACGTGTGGTGGCAGTGACAGCTTGTCCAACAGGTGTCGCACATACGTTTATGGCTGCTGAAGCCATTGAAACCGAAGCGAAAAAACGCGGCTGGTGGGTGAAGGTGGAAACCCGTGGCTCTGTAGGGGCAGGTAATGCCATTACGCCGGAAGAGGTTGCCGAGGCTGATCTGGTGATTGTGGCGGCTGATATTGAGGTTGATCTGGCGAAATTTGCTGGAAAACCGATGTATCGCACGTCTACGGGCCTGGCGCTGAAGAAAACGAAGCAGGAACTGGATAAAGCGCTGGATGAAGCGACCCCGTACCAGCCTGCCGGGAAGAATCAGACTGCGGCCACCGAAGGAAAAAAAGAGGGCGCGGGCGCGTATCGTCACCTGCTGACCGGTGTGTCTTACATGCTGCCGATGGTGGTTGCGGGTGGTCTGTGTATTGCGCTGTCATTCGCCTTTGGTATTGAAGCATTCAAAGAGCAAGGTACGCTGGCAGCAGCACTGATGCAGATTGGTGGGGGCTCAGCCTTCGCACTGATGGTGCCCGTTCTGGCAGGTTACATTGCATTTTCTATCGCTGACCGTCCCGGTCTGACGCCGGGTCTTATCGGCGGTATGCTGGCGGTAAGCACCGGTTCTGGCTTTATCGGTGGGATTATCGCCGGTTTCCTTGCCGGTTATGTGGCGAAGCTCATCAGCACGAAGTTGAAACTCCCACAGAGTATGGAAGCGCTGAAACCGATTCTGATTATTCCGCTGCTTTCGAGCCTGGTCGTTGGTCTGGCAATGATTTACCTGATTGGTAAACCGGTTGCGGGCATTCTGGAAGGCCTGACTCACTGGCTGCAAACCATGGGGACGGCGAATGCGGTTCTGCTTGGCGCTATTCTTGGTGGCATGATGTGTACCGACATGGGCGGTCCAGTGAACAAAGCGGCCTACGCTTTTGGGGTGGGTCTGCTGAGTACGCAAACTTATGCACCGATGGCAGCCATTATGGCGGCAGGTATGGTGCCACCGTTGGCTCTGGGTCTGGCAACGCTGGTTGCGCGTCGTAAGTTCGACAAAGCACAACAAGAAGGTGGCAAAGCGGCACTGGTTCTGGGTTTGTGCTTTATCACCGAAGGGGCAATTCCGTTCGCGGCACGCGATCCGATGCGCGTTCTGCCATGCTGTATCGTCGGTGGCGCGGTGACGGGAGCAATCTCAATGGCTGTGGGTGCGAAGTTGATGGCACCACACGGCGGACTGTTTGTACTGCTGATCCCTGGTGCCATTACCCCTGTACTTGGTTACCTGCTGGCGATTGTTGCTGGTACGCTGGTGGCAGGTCTCTCCTACGCGGTGCTGAAGCGCCCGGAAGTGGACGCCGTTGCGAAAGTAGCCTAACCCTTCTTTACTTCCCTGGGCAGAGATTTCTCTGCCCTTTTTATTCTTTGATCCCGACAGTTGCGGCACCGCCACAATAATCCATCCTGCCTTAGCCAAATTCGATAAAGTGCCCTTAAATCAAACTCATCACGGAAATCGAATATGAAAAAAACGCACATTTTTGCCTCTCTGTCACTCGCTACGCTGTTGCTTACAGGGTGCTCAACCACTTATGTGATGACAACAACATCAGGGACAACGATAGAGACGCAAGGAAAACCTGAGCAGGATTCCGGGACAGGATTGACAAAATATGCCGATACCTATGGCTATCACCGCGTGATTAAAAGCAGCGAGGTGAAGCAAATAGATAAAGGTAAGACGGTATTGCTATGGTGAACCCGGTCAGGTAAGTCGCGAAGCATTCAGGGGGCGATATCGCTTTCGGCCCCCCAGAATAAAACGGGTCAGGCAATCATTGGCGCGATGATAAAACCAAAGGCAACGCCCGCGATGATCCCACCAAGTCCTGGTAACATAAACGGATGGTTTAAGACGTACTTGCCCACGCGTGTTGTCCCGGTGGTGTCGAACTCCATTGCCGCCAGTGAAGTGGGGTATGTGGGGAGAACAAACACACCAGTCACTGCCACATAGGAAGCCAGAATGGCCCAGGTGGGTACGCCGAGCGCGACGGCAAGCGGGATAATCAGCGGCGTGGTGGCTCCCTGCGAATAGAGCAGCGCGCAGGTCCCAAACAGTACCAGAGCCAACAGCATCGGGTAGGCCTGTAGAATATTACCCGCGATGTCTTTAATTTCCGCTAAGTGTGCGTCAATGAATGTGGTTCCCAGTGTAACAATGCCGAGAATGACGGCCAGCGAACTCATCCCTGCTCGAAAAGTGGATGTCAGTACAATGGCATCTGTAGATGTTTTGCATAACACGACCATCAGGCAAGCGGCAGATAACATGCAGATAATAATGATATCCCGCGTATTCATCGGACTACCGACGTTGAATCCCGGACGTAGCTGAGGGCAGGCAGCAAGGATGACGATGACGATGGTTGCCAGCATAAACAGGGTAACGGAAAGCACGGCACCCGGCGTCGTACTACTCTGGCTTTCATATTTACGGACCAGACCTTTTTGCAGGCGTTGCAGATACACTTCATCATCCTGTAGCTCGCACCCCTGGCGTGAAGCGATGAATGCGGCCACCATGGCGGCAACGAACGAGGCGGGCAGGCATACCGCCATGACCTGTATAAAGCTGACGCCGTTTCCTTCCATGATGGTTAACATTGCGGCCATCGCGGCACTGATCGGTGAGCCGGATATTGCCACCTGAGAGGCGACGACGGACCCTGCGAGTGTGCGTGAGGGGCGGATACCCGACTCTTTCGCAACTTCGGCAATCACCGGCAGGGTAGAAAAGACAATAAATCCGGTCCCCGCCATAATGGTCATCGACCAGGTAATAATAGGCGCAATAATATTGATATATTTAGGGTTACGCCGCATAAAATTCCCGGCAACACGTACCAGATAATCCATACCTCCGGCGGCCTGTAGCGCCGATGCTGCCACGACAACCGTCATAATAATAAGAATAACGTCCACGGGAGGCGAACCAATTTGCAGCCCAAATCCCAGCGTTAATATAGCCAGCCCCAGCCCGCCACATAAACCGATACCAATTCCGCCAAGGCGGATGCCAAAGAATATTGCCCCTAACACTACGATAATTTCCAGCCAAATCATGATGGCCTCCGCCAGAGAATAATTCGTTATTAAAATGGGTGTTTATTTAATGCAACAATTAGCCAGGTATAAATTTTCATTGCACCAAAAGGTGATTTTTACCAACGCGTTTCTCGTACCATTTAATACCGGCGCGAACCAACGAACCGGTTGAATCAATATATTTTTCAGGTGATGTTTTGACAGCCTCAGCAAGGATGACGGGGACTTCCGTACATCCCAGGACGATAACTTGTGCGCCACGAGAAAAGAGTGCTTGAGCCTGTTCATTCATCAGCATTTGTGCCCGCTTAGCATCACCGGCTTTTAAGCAATAGATGCTTTCCATCACTTTTTCCTGACTGGCAGAGTCAGGACTGATGCAGGTTAGCCCAAGCGATTCAATGCCTTTTTGATAGAGACCCATGTACAACGTGGCGTTGGTGGCGAGCAGTCCAATACGTGATTTTCCACAGTTCTTGACCTCGTTGATGGTCGTTTCAACGATACTGAGCAACTCTGTGTGACAGCACTCTTTTAATTCATTAAACCAAAAGTGGGCGGTATTACAGGGGATCACAATACACTCCGCGCCAGCATCTTCGAGTTTATGCATATAATCACGCATTGCCGGGAGTGGGGAATTACCATGATGCATTAATGCGTCAGTTCGGTCAGGAATGTCAGGAATAGATGAAATAATTAATGGGATATGTTCCTGGTCACGTTGTGCCGCGGTAAAGGTGACGAATTTATTAAAGAGATCGACGGTTGCCGCTGGCCCCATACCACCAAGTACGCCAATTAAACCTTTCACGATATATACCTCAATTCACCGATGATTAATATTCAGAGCTACGTTGTATCTGCTGGTTATGTTTAACAGCAGTGAGGCGTGAGGAGAAATGCAATAATGTTTTGTTCAATGCAAAAACCGCATGGATGTGGCTTCGTTTGTCATCTCAGCAGGCCGATATTCAGCCTGAGGTCCGACTATACGCGGCAGGCGAGCGGTCGTGGCCGAGGGGGAGGGAGGCATGGTAATGTTGAAAACGAAGGCTTGATGCAAAAAACGAATCACCAGGTGGCGATGATGAATTTCATCTCTGGAAATATTCAGGCATGATGCTTAAAGCCAATTGGCATATTTAAACATCCGCGTGACAGGCATGAAAAATATTGAGACAAAATGGTTATATGATTTCCTGACGCTGGAGGCGTGTCGTCATTTTTCCCAAGCGGCCGAGGAACGCAATATATCCCAACCGGCATTTAGCAGGCGGATCAAGGCGCTCGAATCAGCCGTGGGGGTACAGCTTTTTGATCGCACGACGAGCCCACTGCAACTCACGGAGGAGGGGAAGTTATTCCATTCGCAAACCCGTAGTCTGCTGCAACAGCTGGAATGCAATCTGGATGAGCTAAGTGGGCACAATCTGCTTGGGGTACCCAATATCAAAATAGCGGCGGCACATTCTCTGTCGCTGACTATGTTGCCCCGATTAGTGCACTCAATGGCGGCCTGGGGGGAAGAGTTTGTTTATCACGTCGAGGCGATTGATGTGGTGCAAGCGGTGAATACCCTGCGTGAAGGGAAAAGTGATTTTATTATCTCCTTTCGGGATGAAGATTTAATGCAGTCACCTTTCTGCGGTTTGAAGGTTTTTGAGTCTGAGCTGTATCCCGTCTGTGCGACCGACGCGCAGGGGAAGGCGTTGTTTGATATCTATCAGCCGCAGGCGCCGATCCTGAACTATACCAGCACATCCTACATGGGAAGATTGGTAAACCGTCATCTGGCGGAAGTGGGGGGCATTTCTGCTCGTACTCTGTTTATGTCTTCGATGAGTGAGTTATTGAAAAATATGGCATTAGATGGGCATGGTATCGCCTGGCTACCGGCGTGGACTATCGTAAACGAACTGCGCGACAAGCGGCTGGTTTGTCTGCAGACGCCGGAACTGATGGTGCCTATTCAGGCCTATATTTACCGGATGGACACCCGCCTGAATAAAACGGCTGAGCACTTCTGGCGGATTTTGTACAACCACATGCCGGAGGATCTGGTTTCGCTCAGTTAATGCACGCAGTCCGCCTGGCGCATCTGAAAAACCTCCGGTTATCCGGAGGTTTTTTTCTGGCTTGTTCAATTTGTGTTCTGTCTCTCATTTTTTCGCGCCCTTGCAAACTGTATCTATAAAAAATTGTGATTCTGTTCATATCTATTTGTTTTAGATCTTGCGGATGGATTTACTTTACAAAAAACCTGGCTAACATGAACACGTGTTTGATAGTGAACATGTGCTCTAATAATCATTTTGGTGGTAATGGTTATTTCTGACGAACTCATTAGTGGTAATTATATTGCCAGGGGACGTGCTATGCGTGAAAAGGAATACATAGTAACCATTGGCTCGGCCAATATGGATGTCGCCGGGTATTCGCATGCTTCTCTGAATTATGCGGACTCGAATCCGGGAAAAATAAAATTTACGCCAGGCGGCGTGGGACGCAATATCGCTCATAATTTGGCGCTGCTGGGGAAAGATTCATGGTTACTGACTGCCGTTGGTAACGATTTCTATGGGCAATCACTGCTGGCGCAAACTAATCAATCTGGTGTTCATGTCGAAAAATGCCTGATTGTTGCTGGAGAAAATACATCAAGCTATTTGTCGCTGCTTGATAATACCGGTGAGATGCTGGTTGCCATTAATGATATGAGTATTACTGACCACATTTCAGCGGATTTTTTGTCGCAACATCGTGATTTTATTCGTGCAGCAAAAGTTATTGTTGCTGACTGTAATATCAGCGAAGACGCGCTGACATGGGTGTTGGAAAACGCGGGTGAGGTACCGGTGTTTGTTGACCCGGTATCGGCATGGAAGTGCGTTAAAATTCGCGAACAACTCGGCAAAATCCACACCTTAAAACCTAATCGACTTGAAGCTGAAACCCTGAGTGGTATTGCACTCTCCGGGCGAGAGGATGTTGGCAAAGTTGCCACGTGGTTTCATGAACGCGGCCTAAACCGTCTGGTGCTCAGCATGGGGGGGGACGGTGTTTATTATAGTGATATCTCAGGGAGTAGCGGCTGGTCGCTGCCCATTAAAACTCACGTCATTAATGTTACGGGGGCGGGTGATGCCATGATGGCAGGACTGGCATCCTGCTGGGTAGACGGTTTGCCCTTTATTGATTCGGTTCGATTTGCGCAGGGTTGCTCATCTATGGCGCTGGCCTGTGAATATACCAATAACCCTGATTTGTCTGTTGCGAATGTTAGCTCAATAGTGGAGAACACAGAATGTCTGAATTAACTCTTTCCTCTGAATTATTACAAATATCTCCAGAAGTTCAGGAAGCATTAAACAGTAAAAAACCTATTGTTGCACTTGAATCAACCATTATTTCCCATGGCATGCCATTTCCACAAAATGCGCAGACAGCAATTGAAGTAGAAGAAACTATTCGCAAACATGGTGCTGTGCCTGCAACCATTGCCATTATTGGCGGAGTAATGAAAGTTGGCTTGAGTAAAGACGAAATTGAGCTTTTAGGACGTGAAGGGCATAACGTTGCTAAAGTAAGTCGTCGAGATTTACCGTTTGTTGTCGCGGCGGGGAAAAATGGTGCGACTACCGTTGCCTCTACCATGATTATTGCCGCTATGGCGGGAATTAAAGTATTTGCAACCGGTGGTATCGGCGGTGTTCACCGCGGGGCTGAGCATACATTTGATATTTCTGCGGATCTGCAAGAACTGGCACATACCAATGTCACGGTTATTTGTGCAGGGGCAAAATCTATTCTCGATCTCGGATTAACAACCGAATATTTAGAAACCTTCGGTGTGCCGCTCATTGGTTATCAGACAACATCACTGCCAGCATTTTTCTGCCGCACCAGCCCGTTTGACGTCAGTATTCGTCTGGACAGCGCAAAAGAAATTGCCCGTGCGATGGCGGTGAAATGGCAAACCGGCCTGAACGGCGGTCTGGTTGTCGCAAACCCAATCCCTGAACAGTTTGCAATGGCAGAGGAAAAAATTAACGCGGCAATCGATAGGGCAGTGAAGGAAGCTGAAGAGCAGGGCGTTGTAGGCAAAGATAGCACGCCGTTCCTTCTGGCACGGGTTGCGGAACTGACCGGAGGCGACAGTCTGAAATCTAACATTCAGTTGGTGTTCAACAACGCCGTACTGGCTTGCGAGATTGCGAAGGAATATCAACGCCTCGCCTGACCGAATTTACCGGGCAGAAAGCGGTCGCCCGTGAATATCAAACCTACCAAAACCTGGCGTTAGCGCCGGGTTTCCTGGCATGAAGGGATTTCATTATGGATATAATGAGAAGTGTTGTGGGTATGGTGGTATTACTGGCCATCGCGTTTCTGCTGTCAGTAAATAAAAAACGTATTAGCCTGCGTACCGTTGGTGCTGCGTTGGTTCTGCAAATCGCCATTGGCGGTATCATGTTGTATTTCCCTCCGGGGAAATGGCTGGTTGAACAGGCGGCACTCGGCGTCCACAAGGTCATGTCATATAGCGATGCAGGAAGTGCATTTATTTTTGGCTCGTTGGTCGGTCCTAAAATGGATGTGCTGTTTGACGGTGCCGGTTTTATCTTTGCCTTCCGGGTTCTCCCTGCCATCATTTTTGTTACCGCGCTGATAAGCCTGCTTTACTACATTGGCGTAATGGGACTGTTGATCCGTATTCTCGGTGGTATTTTCCAGAAAGCGCTGAACATCAGTAAAATCGAATCATTTGTTGCGGTGACGACGATTTTTCTCGGGCAAAACGAAATTCCGGCAATCGTGAAACCCTTTATTGATCGCCTGAATCGCAATGAGCTGTTTACTGCAATTTGTAGCGGGATGGCGTCTATTGCGGGTTCAATGATGATCGGTTACGCCGGAATGGGGGTCCCCATCGATTATTTGTTGGCGGCATCATTGATGGCAATTCCTGGCGGGATTTTGTTCGCGCGTATGTTGAGCCCGGCAACAGAAGAATCTCGCGTTACCTTCGAGAATCTGTCGTTTACTGAGACACCACCGAAAAGCATCATCGAAGCGGCGGCGAGCGGGGCGATGACCGGGCTGAAGATTGCCGCAGGCGTTGCGACGGTGGTAATGGCATTTGTCGCTATTATTGCGTTAATTAACGGCATTATTGGTGGCGTTGGCGGCTGGTTTGGCTTCGGTCACGCGACCCTGGAAGGCATTTTTGGCTATATTCTGGCTCCGCTGGCGTGGATTATGGGGGTGGACTGGAGCGATGCAACGCTGGCGGGGAGCCTGATCGGGCAGAAGCTGGCGATTAATGAGTTTGTCGCTTATCTCAACTTCTCACCGTACCTGCAAACGGGTGGGACGTTGGATGTGAAGACCATTGCGATTATTTCGTTTGCCCTGTGTGGTTTTGCAAACTTTGGTTCGATTGGTGTCGTCGTCGGTGCGTTTTCAGCCATTGCGCCACAGCGCGCACCGGAAATCGCACAGCTTGGGATGAGAGCACTGGCTGCGGCAACGCTTTCTAACCTGATGAGCGCCACAATAGCTGGTTTCTTTATTGGTTTAGCATAGCCGGATGCTTTGCCGGATGGCGCTACGCTTATCCAGCCTACGAGGAAGAGTTGTTGCTTGTAGGCCGGGTGGTAGCAGTTTGCGAGGAAGTGTCGTTGTTTGTAGGCCGGATAAGCGTAGCGCCATCCGGCATTACCTCTAAGCGGTTTTCAGCAAATACAGGGCATTATCGGCGGAGAGCGTCGGGTTGTTAATACTGACGCTGGCGCGTGATAATGCTGCGCAGGCCATTGCAAACTGCGCGCTTTCGCGGAACGCACTGCCTTCCAGAAAGCTGTATAACAATCCCGCCATAAATGCGTCATCGGCACCGAAGCTGTCTATCACTGTATGCTTCGGCGGTGTCAGTAAAAATTGCTCTCCGTCCTTTTCGCTGCAAAAAACGGATTCGTCTTCCAGACATACAAAGATGCGTTTTACCCCCTGTTGATGGAGGTCGTTGACGGCCTGCACGCGGTCCCCATCCGACTGGACAGGCTTACCCCATAAAATGCCAAGCTCTTTCTGCGTGGGTTTGAGCGTATGAATACGTGTAAACCAGGTCTTCATTTTTGCTGCTTTGAACTCTGAAACGGTATCAATAAATACCGGAATGTCATCAGCAATAGTAAATACCCACTCGATGGCTTCAGCCGTCAGGTTGCAATCTGCCAGCACGACGCCGGAATGGCGGATAAGATCCCGTGAACCGTTCAGCAACTGCGGCGTTAGCTGTTGCAGAATGTGGGTATCGTTAATCGCCAGTACGGTCTCTTCCTGCTGATTCGCGATCGACAAGTAGGTGGAGGTGTTATGTCCATGCAGACGAATACAGTTGGAAACGTTAACACCAGCCTGACGGGTCTGTTCCAGCAGCGTTTCGCCATAGAAATCGCTGCCAACCGCGGAAATTAAATGCACGTCACGGCCCAGTAGTGCCAGGTTGTGGGCGATGTTTCGCCCCACGCCGCCAGCAGAACAGTGGATGCTGCCGGGGTTAGATGCGGCTTGAGGATAGTGGATGTCAGCGACACCACGAATATCCATGTTTATTGCCCCGACGACGACGCAATAATCTTGTTCGGTAAGGATATAACCTTTACCTTTGATCATTCCTTTGCGCATCAAATCCATAATATGTGCGGCGACGCGCGAACGGCTGATCTGCAAAATATCGGCGATTTCATTTTGCTGTATTAGCGGATTGCGACGCAGGATCTTAAGGATCTGCTTTTCCCTGTCGTTCATGATTATGCAACCGCCTTTTCAGTTTGCTGCGCTTTCAGCCATGCAATTTCTTCGGCCCAGATATCAGGGTTGATGGTTTCCAGTACCAGTGGGATGCCGTCAAAACGGCTGTCCTGCATGATCCAGCGGAATGCATCGTGACCGATATTGCCTTCCCCTAAGCTATGGTGGCGGTCAACGCGGCTGCCAAATGCGCTCTTGGCATCGTTCAGGTGCATACCGCGTAAATAGTTAAAGCCGACAATGCGTTCAAATTCAGCGAATGTCTTTTCACACTCGTCAGCGGAACGCAAATCGTAACCGGCCGCGAAGGCGTGGCAGGTGTCGATGCAGACACCTACACGGGATTTATCCTCGACACCGTCGATGATTGCCGCCAGATGCTCGAACTTAAAACCAAGATTACTGCCTTGCCCGGCAGTGTTTTCAATGACTGCCGTCACGCCCTGGGTCTGAGCAAGGACAATGTTGATTGATTCCGCAATACGCGCCAGGCATTCATCTTCCGGGATCTGCATTAAGTGGCTGCCCGGGTGAAAGTTAAGCAGGGATAAACCAAGCTGCTCGCAGCGCTGCATTTCATCAAGAAAAGCATCGCGTGATTTTTCCAGCGCCTCGCTGACGGGATGGCCGAGGTTAATCAGGTAGCTGTCATGTGGCAGGATTTGTGCGGAGGAAAAGTGATATTTCTCGCAGGCTGATTTGAAGTCATCAATGACTTCAGTGGTCAATGGTGCAGCGCGCCACTGGCGCTGATTTTTGGTGAACAGGGCGAATGCGGTCGCTTCGATTTCTGCAGCTCGAATAGCAGCGTTAGCCAGACCGCCAGCGGCGCTTACATGCGCTCCGATGTATTTCATAAATTAAACCCGCCATACTCAAAAGGGAAGAGTATAGCGGGTTAATGGAGGTGAGTCGTGATCGATTATGCCATCAGCGCGTGGATGGCAACGTTAATCGCGCCACCGCCCACAATCAGCCAGACAAACAGCACCAGTGCCATCAGCAGAGGTTTTGCACCGGCTTTTTTCAGTGCACTCACGTGAGTGGTTAACCCCAGTGCTGCCATCGCCATAGCCAGCAACACGGTGTCCAGCGTAACCAGCATGTTCACCACTGACTGTGGCAGCAGGTGGAACGAGTTAAAAATCGCGACCACAATAAACAGGATGGCAAACCACGGAATAGTGATTTTACTTTTCTCTCCGCCGGTCGCCGGAGACAGTTGTTTAACACGTGCTGCCAGGATGATGAGGAACGGAGCCAGCATCATGACGCGCAGCATTTTAGCAATGACGGCTGCGTTTTCAGCTTCCGGGGTGATTGCATGCCCGGCGGCAACAACCTGTGCAACTTCATGCATCGTGGAGCCAATATAAATCCCGTAGGTTTCCGGGCTAAACCAGTGCGCCAGTAACGGATACATTGCCGGGTACAGGAAGATAGCAATGGTCCCGAAGATAACCACGGTAGCAACGGCGACCGTTACCTTACTGGCTTCTGCTTTCACCACCGGCTCAGTGGCTAATACCGCGGCGGCACCACAAATGCTGCTCCCCGCACCAATCAACCAACTGGTGTGTTTGTCCAGACCAAATACTTTCTGTCCGAGGAAACAGGCCAGCATAAAGGTGCTGCTGAGCGTCAGGACATCAATGACGATACCGCTGACACCAACGTCGGCTATTTGGGCGAAGGTGAGGCGGAAACCATACAGGATGATCCCCAGACGCAGTAAATGTTGCTTGGCAAACAGCACGCCACCGTCACAGCTTTTCCAGATTTGTGGATACACGGTGTTGCCGATAACCATCCCGAATAAGATGGCTAAGGTGAGGGCGCTGAACCCGGCACCTGCGACGGCGGGAATGGAACCTCCCCATAAGGCGGCCCCGGTGATAACTGCACTCAGGGCAAGCCCCGGAATAAAATGCCACACTGTACGACGATGATTCTGTAGGGCGAGTTCAGTCATAACCCCTCCTGAACAATTTGAATGATTTCTTGGCAAAAATTGTAAGGTGAAGTGGCTTAAAAATAAAATTGATTATATATTTATAATTAATCTTTATAAGTGGTAAGCACGGGCTACCCGGTGGAAAACGACTATGCATATCACCCTGCGACAACTTGAAGTGTTTGCTGAGGTACTGAAAAGCGGCTCGACGACTCAGGCATCTGTCATGTTGTCATTGTCGCAGTCAGCGGTGAGTGCTGCGCTTACCGATTTAGAAGGGCAACTTGGCGTACAATTGTTTGACCGGGTGGGCAAGCGGCTGGTTGTCAATGAGCACGGGCGCTTACTCTATCCGCGTGCGTTGGCTTTGCTCGAGCAAACGACAGAAATCGAACAGCTTTTTCGTGAAGATAACGGCGCGATTCGCGTCTATGCCAGTAGCACCATCGGCAACTATATTTTACCTGCCATGATTGCAGGTTACCGGCGTGATTTCCCCGATTTGCCGTTGGAACTCAGCGTGGGCAACAGCCAGGATGTTATCAATGCTGTGCTGGATTTTCGGGTCGACATCGGGCTTATCGAAGGGCCATGTCACAGTACGGAGATCATCTCTGAACCGTGGCTGGAAGATGAACTGGTGGTATTTGCTGCGCCGTCATCGCCGCTAACCACGGGTCCCGTGACGCTGGAGCAACTTGCGGCTTCGCCCTGGATCCTGCGCGAACGTGGGTCCGGTACTCGCGAGCTGGTGGATTATCTGTTGCTGTCTCATCTACCGAGATTTCAGATGGCAATGGAGTTGGGTAACTCTGAGGCCATTAAACATGCTGTTCGCCATGGACTGGGGATCAGCTGCTTGTCACGTCGGGTTATTGCAGAACAACTGCAGGCAGGAACGTTAAGCGAAGTTCCTGTGCCGTTGCCGCGTCTGGTCCGCACGCTTTGGCGCGTCCATCATCGCCAAAAACATCTTTCAAACTCGCTGCTGCGTTTTTTACGTTATAGCGACCAGGTAGAGCAGGTTGAATAAGACGCTGATGCGTCGCACCTGCAATGAACACCTCATCTTCAACTGAGGGCAATCGTCATACGTTGCCCAGTTTCTGCTTTACTTATAATCCGCGGCCAGTCATGAAGGTCTCTTATAACTGCGCATTTGTGCCGGAAGAATGCCATTTCGTCTGCTACAATCGCGCCTCATTTTTTGGATGGATAGCATTTTCACATGGTTTCCGAAACTAAAACCACAGAAGCGCCCACGCTACGCCGTGAACTGAAGGCGCGTCACCTGACGATGATCGCCATTGGTGGTTCCATCGGTACGGGTCTTTTCGTTGCATCTGGTGCAACTATTTCTGCGGCGGGTCCTGGCGGCGCGCTGTTTTCCTATATTCTGATTGGCCTGATGGTGTACTTCCTGATGACCAGTCTCGGTGAGCTGGCAGCCTATATGCCGGTTTCCGGTTCGTTCTCTACCTACGGTCAGAACTATGTAGAAGAAGGCTTTGGCTTCGCGCTCGGCTGGAACTACTGGTACAACTGGGCGGTAACTATCGCCGTGGACCTGGTGGCCGCACAATTGGTCATGAGCTGGTGGTTCCCGGATACGCCAGGCTGGATCTGGAGTGCGCTGTTCCTTGGCGTTATCTTCCTGCTGAACTACATTTCGGTACGTGGATTTGGCGAAGCAGAGTATTGGTTCTCACTGATCAAAGTTACCACCGTGATTATCTTCATCGTGGTTGGTGTGATGATGATTATCGGTATCTTCAAAGGTGCTCAACCGGTGGGTTGGAGTAACTGGACGACAGGTGATGCCCCCTTTGCTGGCGGTTTTGCTGCCATGATTGGTGTGGCGATGATCGTCGGCTTCTCCTTCCAGGGGACCGAGTTGATTGGTATCGCCGCGGGCGAATCTGAAGATCCAGAGAAGAACATTCCGCGCGCGGTGCGCCAGGTATTCTGGCGAATCCTGCTGTTTTATGTGTTCGCGATTTTGATTATCAGCCTGATTATCCCGTATACCGATCCGAGCCTGCTGCGCAATGATGTAAAAGATATCAGCGTCAGCCCGTTCACGCTGGTATTCCAGCACGCGGGTCTGCTGTCTGCGGCGGCGGTGATGAACGCCGTTATCCTGACGGCGGTGCTGTCGGCGGGTAACTCCGGCATGTATGCATCAACACGTATGCTTTACACCCTGGCATGTGACGGTAAAGCGCCGCGTATTTTCTCTAAACTGTCTCGTGGCGGTGTACCGCGTAACGCGCTGTATGCAACGACTGTCGTGGCAGGTCTGTGCTTCCTGACATCCATGTTTGGTAACCAGACTGTGTACCTGTGGCTGTTGAACACCTCCGGGATGACGGGCTTTATCGCCTGGCTGGGAATTGCAATTAGCCACTATCGTTTCCGTCGTGGTTATGTGTTACAGGGCCATGATATTAAGGATCTGCCGTATCGTTCTGGCTTCTTCCCTCTGGGGCCGATTTTTGCCTTTGTTCTGTGCCTGATAATCACCCTGGGTCAAAACTACGAAGCGTTCCTGAAAGATACCATTGACTGGGGTGGCGTAATGGCAACCTACATTGGTATCCCGCTGTTCCTGATCATCTGGTTTGGCTATAAGCTGACCAAAGGAACCCGTTTCGTGCGTTACAGCGAAATGCACTTTCCGAAACGTGTGAAGAAGTAATCTTGTACCTGATGGTACCGCGCTTATCCGGCCTACGTAAGATAGTGTAGGTCGGGTAAGGCCTCCGTGCTGCCATCCGGTAGACAATAACCCTCCTCCGGCACTCACCCTGTTCAGTTAACATTTTAGTTTCAGAAAGCATCAACATGTGTTGGCGGGGTAATGAACATGCTCTCTCTGAGAAAGGGTTCCGTTCACCTCATGTTCATCGCTTCTCTGTACACTGAACGCCGGTGAACGTGTTAAGGGTGCTATCGCCGCACCCTTAACAATCCCGGCTCCCGCCACGCCTGACCACCTGTATTTTTATTTGAACATGTTTGAACAGCAAAACAGATTTAACTGAAAGTCAGAGAGTTGAAGCGACACCCTGGTCCGGCTGAAAATCGATGAGGCGTTGACGGCTGACCGGGGCTGCCCGCAGGGATGCGGGCAGAGGGGACGGCCTGCAGGGACGCAGGCTCGACCCCGACCCGACAGGCAGACGGCATAAGACGAATAGCTCACGCAGCGACGATTTTCCGTGCCGGGAGCCTGGGTTGCAAGGGAGGCGGCGGTGAGCCTCCCTTGCACGTTCACGGGTATCTGTGATTCAAAGAAGTGATACCGTTGAAGTGAACGAAACCCCGTAGCGGAATAAAATGTTCTCCATACATGCTTTACTAACAGGCATTAGACATTCACCTTGCCGGGGTTTTTATTGTCCAAACTTTAGAAGTTGTAAGTCAGGCCAACAGTGTAGCGACGACCATCAAGCACGGTGTCATAGGTATCGTAATCAATCTGTTTATCCAGCACGTTATACACGCCAGCAGTAAGCAGCACATCTTTGGTCGCGTAGTAACGCATACCGATATCGACCTGGGTATAGGAAGGGGTGCCTTGCGCCATGGAGGTACGGCTCAGGTACTCTGATGTTTTGCCACGCAGATTCAAACGGCTCCAGAAACCGATGTCCTGCGTTGCCTGCCAGTCCAGTGTGGTGTTAAACATATGCTTTGGCATTTTGTTTAACGGCTGACCCGAGAACTGGCCGCTTTTCTGTTCAGATTCAGTGTAGGTATAGTTCGCTGTCCAGTTGATGTCGGAGGTCATCTTCCAACCGAAGGTGGATTCGACGCCGCGCATATTGGCTTTATCAACGTTAACCCGATCGCTGACAAAGTCGTAATGGGTGCTGCCAATAGTACAAGCCGGATCGGCGCTGCTGTTACAGCGACGCACTTCGGTGATTTTGTTTTTGAAGTCGGTATTGAACAGCGTGACGCCCGCATTGAGGTCATTGCCGTTATCCCACAGTAAACCGATCTCTTCGCTCAGGCTTTTTTCTGGTTTCAAATCCGGGTTGCCGACGATGATACCATTCAGACGGCCGCCACCGGTCACTTGCCCCCAGCTTGCGGATGACTGGCGCAGGTCCGGTGCACGATAGCCCGCAGAAACACCGCCTTTTAATGTCCACTGATCGCTCAGGTGCCATACGCCATAGCCGCGCGGCGTCCAGTTGTCACCGTAGTTTTCATCTTTATCCATACGCAGACCGCCGGTCAGCGTGAAAGTATCGGTAACCGCCCATTCGTCTTCGGCAAACAGTGCCCAACTCCAGCGGGTCAGTTTGTTCAGACCGTCAGCTGCTTGCAGTTGGTTGCCGTTATCGCGGAGTTTTTCATAACGGTATTGCCCGCCAACTGTCAGGGTGTGTGCCCCGAGGAAGACCTGGTTCTGGTTATTGAAGATCGTGTTGTAGGACTTCATCTGACGACCAGGGTTTTTGGTCTCTTCCTGCTGAACATAGCTGGTGCTGTTGAAATCGTCGTAATAACCGCTGTGGGTTAATGAATACGTTGTGTGTTCATAGCGGTTGTAGCTTTTGCTGTTTGGCTTACAAACACCGTTACGACAGTTTTCTGCCGCCATCGATTCGCCCGGTGTGCTGTTGCGATCCTGGAGTTCATGCGCGACATCGAAGTCGATGTCATTTTTATCATCCGGGGTGAAGTTGAGGGTGAGTCCGCCGTTGCGCAGGCGTTGTTCATTGTAACCATTGACTATCTTATCTTCTCCGCGATGGGAGAACAGCCCGGTCACTTTTGCACCGAGTAGCCCATCGATCAGTGGTCCGGACGCGTAGGCATTTGTCTGGTAAAGGTCACCGGAGTCCCGATCTTCCTGGAAGGTGGCGTCGCCATGCAGGGAGCCGGTCCAGGCTTTGGTATTCGAGACTTTTTTGGTGATCACGTTAATCACGCCGCCCATGGCATCAGAGCCGTACAGCGACGACATCGGGCCGCGGATCACTTCGATACGTTCGATGGATTCCAGTGGCGGCAGCCAGCCTTGCTCAATACCCGCGTTGTCGCTGTTCGGGCGCGTACCGCGTGTGCTGATACGTTTGCCGTTAACCAGGAAGAGCGTGTATTGCGAGGCCATACCGCGGATGCTGATATCACTGCTGCTACCGCCGCCGGTGACAACAACACCAGGGACGTCTTTCAGTGCATCGGTCACATCGCGATACGCTTTATCTTCGATCTGCTGCTTAGTAATAACCGAAATGGAGGCGGGGGCATCCTGAATTTTTTGCTCAAACCCGGTGGCGGTAACGACCACGGTATCCTGGTCGGCGGCATAAACGAGTGATGGGAGACTCGCGACGCATACTGCGGCGGCTACAGCCTTAACGTGAGGTATAGTCATTTGTATCATTCCATTTAAATGAATCTAACTGCGTGTCATGTGAAAGGCCATGACAATTGTATGTATTTGTCTTTTAAGGACTCTTTTCAGTAAAGAAGCGGGAGGATTGTACAAAAGTATGAATTTTTGTAAACACAAATGATAATAGAAATCATTTGTGTTTGATATGAAATTTGGAGAAGTATTTATAAAATCAATGAGATAGCGGCGAAATAAAAATGGATAAAAAGTGAAGGAATAATGGAGAAACCAAGAGGGCTTGCGCCCTCGAAGTCTACTTCAGCAAATATTGGGCGTGGAAACGCAGGTGATCTTCAATAAAAGATGCAATGAAGTAATAGCTATGATCATAGCCAGGCTGAATGCGTAATGTCATCGGCCATGCAGTCTGACGGGCGGTTTCGGCCAGGACTGCGGGTTGCAGCTGATCGGCGAGAAACTGATCGCTATCCCCCTGATCAATAAGCGTTGGGATCGCATCTTCTGGTTTGCTGTCCAGCATCAGTGCAGAGCTGTCCCATTCCGCCCACCGTGATTTATCTTCACCCAGGTAGGCGCTAAAGGCTTTCTCACCCCACGGTACGCGACATGGATTGACGATGGGGGCGAAGGCAGAAACGCTGGTGTATTTGCCAGGATTTTTCAGTGCCATGATCAGTGCACCATGCCCCCCCATTGAGTGCCCACTGATGGCGCAGCGATCGCTGACGTTAAACTGTGACTGAATGAGCGCTGGCAGCTCATCACGCATATAGTCATACATGCGGAAATGTGAGGCCCACGGTTGTTGCGTGGCATTGAGATAAAATCCGGCACCCTGGCCTAAATCGTAGCCTTCATCATTGGCGACCTGTTCCCCACGCGGGCTGGTATCAGGCATCACCAGAACGATGCCCAGTTCAGCCGCAATACGTTGTGCTCCGGCTTTAGTGGTGAAGTTTTCATCATTGCAGGTCAAACCTGACAGCCAGTACAGCACCGGAGGCGGGGTGTTATCCCGGGGTGGTGGAAGAAAAATACTGAAGGTCATGGTGCAATTTAGCGTGGTGGAGTCATGACGCCAGCGTTGCTGCCAGCCTTCAAAACAGCGGTGCTCTTCAAGCATTTCCATGCGTGGCTCCTTATTGTGTTGAACCTGAATGTGTTTGCGAACTCACCATAATACAGATTATTCATTGCACTGTGAGTAACTTTCACTTCCGCATTGAGCAAACATACTTCATCATCTATATAACTTTACATTAACACTCGAATTCACCCGGTTGAACGACGTTTGAAATCTGTGTGCTAAAAGGCAGCACCAATTTCAATAATTATCGCGGCGAATACTGGATTATGTGCGCCGCCTCACGCACAATGTTCTGGCTGTGACACAGCCTAAAAACTTTGCCCCACGCAGGGCAGAGGCGCCCCACCTGCAGGAGAAAAAGAAATGTCATCACTCAGTAAAGAAGCGGCCCTGGTTCATGAAGCGCTGGTCGCGCGTGGTCTTGAAACACCACTACGCCCGCCCGTGCAAGAGATGGATAATGAAACGCGCAAACGTCTTATCTCCGGTCATATGACCGAGATTATGCAATTGCTCAATCTTGATTTGAGCGATGACAGTCTGATGGAAACGCCACATCGCATCGCAAAAATGTATGTCGATGAGATTTTCTCCGGCCTCGATTACGCCAATTTCCCTAAAATCACCGTCATTGAAAATAAGATGAAAGTGGATGAGATGGTCACGGTTCGCGATATCACGCTGACCAGCACCTGCGAACATCACTTCGTCACGATTGATGGCAAAGCGACGGTGGCCTATATTCCGAAAGATTCGGTTATCGGTCTGTCGAAGATTAACCGCATTGTGCAGTTCTTCGCCCAGCGCCCACAGGTCCAGGAACGGCTGACTCAGCAAATACTCACCGCGCTGCAAACGCTGCTCGGGACGAATAATGTGGCGGTGTCAATTGATGCTGTGCATTACTGCGTGAAAGCGCGTGGTATCCGTGATGCGACCAGCGCCACCACCACGACCTCGCTTGGCGGATTGTTTAAGTCCAGCCAGAATACGCGTCAGGAATTCCTGCGCGCCGTGCGTCACCACAACTGATCAGGGCAGGGGCCATGGAGCGTAATGTCACGCTGGATTTTATTCGTGGCGTCGCCATCCTCGGCATCCTGCTTCTCAATATTAGCGCCTTTGGTCTGCCAAAGGCGGCCTATCTGAATCCTGCCTGGTACGGCAGCATTACCCCGTCAGATGCCTGGACCTGGGCTGTGCTTGATCTCTTTGCGCAGGTGAAATTCCTCACGCTGTTTGCGCTGCTGTTTGGCGCGGGTTTGCAGATGCTGCTACCGCGAGGCAAACGTTGGATCCAGTCGCGACTCACTTTGCTGGTTCTGCTGGGGTTTATTCACGGTTTGCTGTTCTGGGATGGCGATATCCTGCTGGCGTATGGCCTCATCGGGTTGATTTGCTGGCGGTTGGTTCGTGATGCCCCTTCAGTCAAAAGTCTGTTTAACACTGGCGTGTTGCTCTATCTGGTGGGCGTTGGTGTGCTGTTACTGCTGGGGTTTATCTCCGGAAGTGAGACCAGTCGGGCCTGGACACCGGATGCTTCTGCGTTGCTGTATGAGAAATACTGGAAAATTAACGGCGGTATGGAAGCGGTCAGCAATCGCGTAGATATGCTGTCAGACAGCTTACTGGCGCTGGGGGCACAGTACGGCTGGCAGTTGGCGGGGATGATGTTGCTGGGCGCGGCATTGATGCGCAGCGGTTGGCTGAAAGGGCAGTACAGCTTGCAGCACTATCGACGTACCGGCGCGCTATTGGTCATTATTGGCATTGCGATTAACCTGCCTGCTATCGTTGCACAGTGGCATCTGGATTGGGCATATCGCTGGTGCGCTTTTCTGTTGCAGGCCCCGCGTGAGCTGGGCGCGCCGTTTCAGACAATTGGCTATGCCGCGTTGCTGTTTGGTTTCTGGCCACAGCTTAGCCGTTTAAAATGGGTTGTTGCGATAGCCTGCGTTGGACGCATGGCACTGACTAACTATCTGTTACAAACCTTAATTTGTACCACGCTGTTTTATCAATTCGGCTTATTTATGAAATATGACCGACTGGCGCTGCTGTTATTTGTCATTCCGGTCTGGGCTGTTAACCTGCTTTTCTCCGTCATTTGGTTGCGTTTTTACCGGCAAGGCCCGGTAGAATGGCTATGGCGTCAATTAACCCTGCGTGCGTCAGGGACATCATTACCGCGAACATCCAGATAACGATCTGGATCACATTCATTAACAAAATGGATGTAAGCGCTTTCATTCCTGTGACATCACTCACGCAGTCCGTTTCGTTGTGCTGACAAAATACACAGCCTGGGGTGTCTGCGGGTAACCGCATCTTAAACAGGGCAGTGAATATGGTAACCATACGTGATGTGGCACGGCAGTCTGGCGTTTCGGTTGCGACTGTTTCCCGCGTACTCAACAACAGCGCGCTGGTGAGTCCTGACACGCGTGAAGCGGTAATGAAAGCAGTGACTCAGCTCGGCTATCGCCCAAACGCCAATGCACAAGCGCTGGCGACGCAGGTGAGCGACACGATTGGTGTCGTGGTGATGGATGTTTCAGATGCTTTTTTTGGTGCACTGGTCAAAGCCGTGGACCTGGTTGCCCAGCAGCATCAGAAGTACGTCCTGATAGGCAACAGCTACCACGAAGCTGAAAAAGAACGTCACGCCATTGAGGTACTGATTCGTCAGCGTTGTAACGCACTGATTGTTCACTCGAAAGCGTTGAGCGATCGCGAGCTGGCGGAGTTTATGGATCAGATCCCCGGTATGGTGCTGATCAACCGCATTGTGCCGGGCTATGCGCATCGTTGCGTCTGTCTGGATAATATTAGCGGCGCTAAAATGGCAACCCGTATGCTGTTGAATAATGGGCATCAACGTATTGGTTACCTGGCATCAAGTCACCGCATTGAGGACGATGCAATGCGTAAAGAAGGGTGGCTAAGTGCCCTGAAAGAACAGGGTGTTACTCCTGCCGACAGCTGGATAGGTACTGGTTCACCGGATATGCAGGGCGGAGAGTCCGCAATGGTGGAACTGCTGGGACGCAACCTGCAACTGACGGCTGTCTTCGCTTACAACGACAATATGGCCGCTGGCGCGCTAACGGCGCTAAAAGACAACGGCATCGCCATTCCATTACATCTGTCTATCATTGGCTTCGACGATATCCCCATCGCGCGTTACACCGACCCACAACTGACAACGGTGCGCTATCCTATTGCTTCTATGGCAAAAATGGCCACTGAGCTTGCGTTACAAGGCGCGGCGGGAACGCTGGATCCTGATGCAACACATTGCTTTATGCCGACACTGGTGCGGCGCCATTCTGTGGCTTTGCGGCAGAATGCGGCACCGATCACTAACTGATAATGTCGGGCTATGTAACCGCTTTCAATATGTGAGTAAATTCACAGTATCTTAACAATGCGATAGCTATGATGACACTGTTTGCTGCGCTGTAACTACTATGTAACGGTGAATAATCACTTTCATCGAGGTATAGGCGTCTTAAACAAAAATTAAAGCCTGTTTTTGGAGCGTTGCCAGACACGGAAGAAATATTTTTAAAAGTGAGCTTCGGCGTTCAGTAACACTTCAGTAACGTTCTGCCTGCCGAGCATTTATCTCAAGCACTACCCTGCATAATAAAACCGGAGATACCATGAATAAGAAGGTGTTGACCCTGTCTGCTGTAATGGCAAGCATGTTATTCGGCGCGGCTGCGCACGCTGCTGATACCCGCATTGGTGTGACTATCTATAAATATGACGATAACTTTATGTCTGTGGTACGTAAGGCTATTGAAAAAGATGCCAAAGCGGCGCCGGATGTACAGTTGCTGATGAATGACTCGCAAAACGATCAGTCCAAACAGAACGATCAGATTGATGTGTTGTTGGCAAAAGGCGTTAAAGCACTGGCCATCAACCTGGTTGACCCGGCAGCAGCAGGAACGGTAATTGAAAAAGCACGTGGTCAGAACGTACCGATTGTATTCTTCAACAAAGAGCCTTCCCGTAAAGCGCTGGACAGCTATGACAAAGCCTATTACGTCGGTACTGACTCCAAAGAGTCCGGGATTATTCAGGGTGATTTGATTGCCAAGCACTGGGCCGCTAACCCGAACTGGGATCTGAATAAAGACGGCAAAATTCAGTTTGTACTGCTGAAAGGCGAACCGGGACATCCGGATGCCGAAGCGCGTACGACCTACGTGATTAAAGAGCTGAATGATAAAGGCATTAAAACTGAGCAGTTGCAGTTAGATACCGCAATGTGGGATACCGCTCAGGCGAAAGATAAAATGGATGCGTGGATGTCTGGTCCTAACGCAAACAAAATTGAAGTGGTTATCGCCAACAATGACGCCATGGCGATGGGCGCAGTTGAAGCGCTGAAAGCGCACAACAAAACCAGCGTCCCGGTATTTGGCGTCGATGCGCTGCCTGAAGCACTGGCTCTGGTGAAATCTGGTGCCATGGCCGGTACCGTGCTGAACGATGCAAACAACCAGGCGAAAGCGACCTTCGATCTGGCGAGAAACCTGGCTGATGGCAAAGGCGCGGCAGACGGCACCAACTGGAAAATTGAGAACAAAATTGTTCGCGTTCCATATGTAGGTGTCGATAAAGATAATCTGGCAGAGTTCACCAACAAATAAATACTCCGTCTGTGGGCGCAATTTCATTGCGCCCTTAATTACGCACTCTGCAAGGCCAACAAGGTATAATTATGGTCAGCACTAATACTCAGTCGTCAGGCGAATACTTGTTGGAAATGAGCGGCATCAACAAGTCCTTTCCCGGCGTTAAGGCTCTTGATAATGTCAATTTAAAAGTCCGCCCACATTCTATTCATGCTCTGATGGGCGAGAATGGCGCTGGAAAGTCAACATTATTAAAATGTCTTTTTGGGATCTATCAAAAAGATTCCGGTAGTATTTTATTTCAGGGTAAAGAAATCGATTTTCATTCTGCTAAAGAAGCGCTTGAGAATGGTATTTCAATGGTACACCAGGAATTAAACCTGGTATTACAACGTTCTGTAATGGACAACATGTGGCTGGGGCGCTATCCCACCAAAGGTATGTTTGTCGATCAGGAAAAAATGTACCGCGATACCAAAGCGATTTTCGATGAACTGGATATTGATATCGATCCGCGTGCGCGTGTCGGAACATTATCTGTTTCGCAAATGCAGATGATTGAAATTGCCAAAGCATTTTCGTATGACGCCAAAATCGTCATTATGGATGAACCGACCTCATCGTTAACCGAGAAAGAGGTTAATCATCTGTTTACCATCATCCGTAAGCTGAAAGAGCGTGGGTGCGGGATTGTGTATATTTCTCACAAAATGGAAGAAATCTTTCAACTGTGTGATGAAATTACCGTGCTGCGCGACGGTCAATGGATTGCGACCCAGCCGCTGGAAGGGCTGGACATGGATAAGATCATCGCCATGATGGTCGGACGTTCATTGAACCAACGTTTCCCGGATAAAGAGAATAAGCCGGGAGAAGTGATTCTGGAAGTGCGTAACCTGACTTCTCTGCGTCAGCCGTCGATTCGTGATATCTCTTTTGATCTCCATAAAGGGGAGATTCTCGGCATTGCCGGTCTGGTTGGCGCGAAACGCACCGATATCGTTGAAACGTTGTTTGGCATTCGTGAGAAATCATCGGGCACGATTACGCTCCACGGCAAAAAAATCAATAACCACAGCGCGAATGAAGCGATTAACCATGGTTTTGCGCTGGTCACCGAAGAGCGTCGCTCTACCGGTATTTATGCCTATCTGGACATTGGTTTTAACTCGTTAATTTCCAATATCCAAAACTATAAAAATAAAGTCGGCCTGCTGGATAACTCCCGCATGAAGAGCGATACCCAGTGGGTAATTGACTCGATGAGGGTAAAAACACCAGGGCATCGTACGCAAATTGGTTCGCTTTCTGGTGGTAATCAGCAAAAGGTGGTCATTGGCCGTTGGTTGTTAACGCAGCCTGAAATCCTGATGCTGGATGAACCGACACGCGGTATCGATGTTGGTGCAAAATTTGAGATTTATCAGTTGATTGCTGAACTGGCGAAAAAAGGAAAGGGGATCATTATTATTTCCTCTGAAATGCCAGAATTGCTAGGTATTACCGATCGTATTCTGGTGATGAGCAATGGCCTCGTCGCGGGAATTGTTGAAACCAAAACCACAACGCAAAACGAAATCCTCCGTCTTGCGTCTTTGCACCTTTAAGATTAGGGGCTCCTCATGAGTGCGTTAAATAAGAAAAGTTTTCTTACTTACCTGAAAGAAGGCGGAATTTACGTTGTTCTTTTGGTTTTGCTGGCAATTATTATTTTCCAGGATCCCACTTTCTTAAGTTTACTGAACTTGAGTAATATTCTGACGCAATCTTCCGTGCGTATTATTATCGCGCTGGGTGTTGCCGGGCTGATTGTTACGCAAGGGACGGACCTGTCAGCAGGGCGCCAGGTTGGCCTGGCGGCGGTCGTGGCGGCAACCTTGCTGCAGTCGATGGAGAACGCCAACAAGGTGTTCCCGGAAATGGCGACGATGCCCATTATTGTAGTCGTGCTGATTGTCTGCGTTATCGGTGCTGTCATCGGTCTGGTAAACGGTATCATCATTGCTTATCTGAATGTGACGCCATTTATTACCACCCTTGGCACGATGATTATCGTCTACGGTATTAACTCCCTGTATTACGACTTTGTTGGAGCATCGCCAATTTCTGGCTTTGACAGCGGGTTCTCAACCTTTGCGCAGGGCTTTATTGCGCTGGGTAGTTTCCGACTCTCCTACATTACTTTCTATGCCTTGATTGCCGTGGCCTTTGTTTGGGTGCTGTGGAACAAGACCCGTTTTGGTAAAAATATTTTCGCTATCGGCGGTAACCCCGAAGCGGCGAAAGTGTCCGGTGTAAACGTGGCGCTGAACCTGCTGATTATCTATGCGCTGTCTGGTGTGTTCTATGCCTTCGGTGGTTTGTTGGAAGCAGGGCGTATCGGTTCTGCGACCAACAACCTCGGCTTTATGTACGAGCTGGATGCCATTGCGGCATGCGTGGTTGGCGGCGTGTCGTTCAGCGGTGGCGTGGGGACGGTTTTCGGCGTGGTGACCGGTGTGATTATCTTCACCGTCATCAACTACGGTCTGACCTACATCGGCGTGAACCCTTACTGGCAGTACATTATTAAGGGCGGCATCATCATCTTCGCCGTCGCGCTGGATTCACTGAAATACGCACGTAAGAAATAACGATTAAAACGCTAAAAGCCCGGTGCAGCGCAATCTGCACCGGGCTTTTTTGTGAGTGTTACAAGGTTAAAGTATGTGCTTTCTCGCCGGTTTTAAATTTCACCTCACCGAGATCGATACAGGCTACCGGGCAAACGTGACCGCACAGCAAGCAGCCCACGCATTTTTCCGTGTTGCAGTGCGGTGTACGGGTCTCCTCATTCCATTCCATCGCCTGGTGCCCGCCGTCATAGCAGGAGATGTAGCAGCGGCCACAGCCCACACATTTTTCGAGATTGATATGCGGATAGACGATGTAGCTACGGTCAAGTTCCTCTGCGGGGATGATATTGGTATTGGCGAGACCAACCATCTCCTCCAGTGAATCAAATCCTTGATCGGCGAGGTAATGTGACAGCCCGCTGGTCATATCCTCCACGATTCGGTAGCCATACTGCATGATCCCGGTGGTTACCTGCAGCGTGGCAGCACCCAACAGCAGAAACTCGGCGGCATCCTCCCAGGTTTCAATCCCCCCAATGCCGCTAATCGGGAAATCGCGCAGTTCAGGGTGCATACGCAGTTGCTGAATAAAGCGCAGAGCGATAGGTTTCACGGCCTTGCCGGAGTAACCAGAGATACTGGATTTACCGTTGACGACTGGCATCCCGATTTTGCGCTTCAGGTCGATATTGGTGATGGATTTAACCGTATTGATGGTCGCGATACCGTCAGCACCTCCGCGCTTAGCTGCCAGCGCCACCTCGCACATATCACCAATATTTGGTGTCATTTTAGCCAGCATTGGTAAGGCTGAGCCGCGTTTAACTGCCCGACAATACTTTTCGACCAGCTCAGGGCTTTGCCCGACATCGCTGCCCATGGCATGTGAGGTCATTTGCGGACACGAGAAGTTGCATTCGATCATGTCTGCACCCGCCTCTTCAACCAGGCGGGCCAGTTCCTGCCATTGCTGCTCATTTTCTCCCATGATCGATGCAATCAGGACGTTGTTTGGGTAGTCCTGTTTCAGTCGGCGAATTGCGGCCAGGTTCTCCTCCAGCGGGTGTTCGGCAATTTGCTCCATGTTTTTGAAGCCGATAAAGCCGGTATCTTCTTTGGTCAGATGGTCAAAGCGCGGGGAGACTTCATTGGCGATAAAGAAACCGATTGTCTTAAAAACAATACCGCCCCAGCCGGTATCGTAGGCTTTGGCACACATCTCATAGCAGTTGCCCACCGGAGAAGAAGAGAGGCAGAACGGGTTGGGAAATTTGACGCCGCAAAAAGTAATAGAAAGATCTTTCGTTAACATGAGCAAGCTCCCTCTAAATAGTGATGAATGGCCTGAGCGGCTTCTTTTCCGGTTTTCACGGCGTATACAACGGTTTTATCGCCTTTAACAATATCGCCCGCGGCAAACATAACCGGATCGGCGGTTTGGTAATTGTGCGTATCGATAAGGTTGCGCTGTGGTTTTAACGCGGCGAAATCATCAAGCTGCGCATGTTGACCGACGGCAAGAATAATATGTTCGGCTTCAAGCGAGAGTTCTCCCGGCAGGCGTACGTGCTTAAAGGTGACGCGATTTCCACTAACCGCCACAGGCGTGAAACCGTCAATAATCGATACCCCTAACGCCTGGGTGCTGTTGAACTCTTTGTCGCTGGCAGGGAATTCGGCCAGTTCCTCACGTGCGACACAGGTGACGGACGGGCAGCCCAGCAGTTTCAGTGTACTGGCGACATCCATTGCCACATCGCCACCGCCGATGATCAATGCGCTTTGCGCGACGCTAATATTGCCGCCTGACTGTCGGGCCCGTTGCAGAAAGTCGACGGCAATTTCGACATTATTCGCCTGGTCAAACAGAGGCAGCGTAGAACCGTAAGACATCCCTACGGTCACCAGTACGGCGCGGTATTCTGTTTTGAGTTGCTCAAGGGAGAGGGCATTACCCACTTCACAATTGCATCTGATGGTCACGCCCATTTCCACGATACGGGCAATCTCATTATCTAAAACCGTCTGCGGCAGACGAAACTCTGGAATGCCATAACGCAACCAGCCGCCTGGCTGGGCCTGCTTTTCGAAGAGGGTGACGTCATAGCCAAGATTACTCAGCGTTACGCTGGCCTGTAATCCGGCCGGACCCGCACCGATAATGGCGACCTTACCCAGCGTTTTTGTTGCGGGCTGATAGATTTTCATTGCGGTCTGCTGTTCAAAATCGGTAATAAATCGCTGCAGTCGCGCGATATCGATAGGTTTATCAATTCCTGAACGTGTACATCCGCGTTGGCATAATTTTTCGGTTGGGCATACCCGGGCGCACACCGCACCGAGCGCATTATTTTCCCGGATAGTTTCAGCCGCGCCTTTAAAATTACGGAAATAAATGGAACGAATAAATTTCCCTGGGTCGGTTTGCGCCGGGCAATCCTGACTACAGGGGGCATCGTGACATAATAAACAACGAGAGGCCTCTTTTATTGCTAATAATGGGGTGAAAGCCGGCGTGAGCTCATCCAGATAATTTTGTTGTGGCATATTTTCTTCCTTAATGCTTGAGTAAATTAAGGCAAACCGTTAATAACAAAATATAAAAAGTGAAAGGCTATTCTTAAGGCTAAGCACTGCAGGAAGAGTATTCTGTGAAAGGATTCACAAATAGAAGAAGGTGTGAGGGAAATGCTGACAGGCAGCATTAATCCCTTATATTGAAATGGTAACCGTTATCATAATATTAGTTATTCTCAAACACTAATATAAAGGTAATATCGTTAACGATAAAATACCAAATAAACAACCATACCCAATGATAAACATCCGCATCCGGCATAAACCAGCACATAGGACCAAAATTGCAATGGCTCTTGAGAGCGATAAGCATAAACCGGTTCGCGCGCATTCTTCTTAATTTTATCTACGGCTCCGGAGCGCCATCCTTTCCAGGCTTCCCGGAAACAAAAGAGGGGAATGAGCAGAAAGGCCAATACGACGAAGAGAGTTTGTACATCCATGCTTATTTTCCTTGTTTCTTTTGTAATTCGAGTAATTGTTCCGGAGTGACTGCCGGATATCCCTGAGCATCATCGGGTACCTGATGCATGGTCGGGATGGGTACCAGCGGACCTAAAAAACGTGGCTCGCGTTTAAAAAGGTAGAGATCGGCCAGCGCACCAAAGCGAGCGCCAAATTCGCGCACCCGCACGGTAAGCATATCTTTTGGCGAGGGTACCGCATAGCACTGAGCCTGAATGCCCATATGTAGCGCAATAAACAACGCGCGCTCACAGTGGAATCGCTGAGTAATGATGATGAAATCGTTGGTATCGAATACTTTGCGCGTGCGTACAATCGAATCAAGCGTACGGAACCCTGCGTAATCGAGCACGATGTCAGCGGGATCGACGCCCGCGGCAATCAAGTCTTTACGCATCGTCATCGGTTCGTTATAGCTTTGCTGTGCGTTGTCGCCGCTAAGTAGCAGATAGTTTACTTTGCCGCTGTTATACGCATTTAATGCGCCCTGAATGCGGTAGCGGTAATACTGATTGATGACGCCGGTACGGTAGTATTTTGCCGTGCCCAGGACAACACCAACCTGACGGTAGGGGAGATCCTGTAATTCGTCATAGATGTAGGGGGCCGTCTTCCAGCTCATCCATCTGTCGAGCCCAAGCACTGTCAACAGCAGCAAGCCTACCAGGACTAACAAGCTGTAAAACACGCGCTTTAACATGCAGAAAACTCGATAATTGGATGGAATTTCAATCAGGCTACTGTACCCAACGGCGGAGCGCAAGAAACAGCAGTCTGATTGAGGGGATTTTAGTCACTGTTGCCCGATGACGCGGCGTTATCGGGCCAACATACTGTACGGTTGGCTTTTAGGCCCGGTAAGCGCAGCGCCACCGGGCGTCACGACTTAACCGAGTAGTACGCGCTCGATATTGTCGCAACCCAGCGCGTTCAGCGTGGCAGACGTCGCATCCCACTGGATAAGCGCCGCATCCGCTTTTTCTGCCAGCACCGCACGTTGAATGTCCGGATAGTCGTAACCGTTAAGACTCAACAGGTTTAATGCACCCTGCAACGGTGGCAGTGTTGGGTTGAAGGCGGCGTTTTCAGCATAACTACCGCTGAAAATCTGTCCATCTTTACACTCCAGCGCCACGCCGCTCGGGGAGTTGCTGTAGGGCATATGGCATCTGTTTGCTGCGGCAATCGCCGCCTGGGTCAGCGCATCGCCTTGCAGCGCGAAGCCGTGATCCTGGTCGTCCATCAACAGCGTCTTGATGTCGAGATCTTTTGGCCCAAAAGCGTCCGGCAGATAGTCGCGTAGTGCGTGTGGTTCACGCCCGGGCAGGTGAATACGTAAATCCAGTCCGCTGTTCAGCTCATTCATAAACTGACGGCAGTGCCCGCAAGGGGTGTAGTTGACGGTAATCGCGGCGAGTCCTTTTTCGCCACGTAACCAGGCATGGCTAATAGCGCTCTGCTCGGCGTGAACGGTTTGCTGCATTGTGGCACCCAGAAACTCCATGTTCCCACCGAAATACCACGTGCCGCTGATACCTCGTGAGATCGCGCCAACGTTGAAGTTGGACAGCGGGGTGCGTGCGCAGGCCGCAGCTAAAGGCAGCAGAGCGAATGCCAGCGCGTCTTCGTCCAGTCCCGATTCGCGTTTAAGCAAAGATACCTGCTCAGCCGTCAGCATGGCGGGGAAATGTACATCCGCCAGAATAGGGGCCAGGGCTGATTGCAAGTTATCCGCGAGTTGGGCAAAAGCAGTTTGAAAACGTGGATGCATGGCGTTGCCTCATAACAATGTAATGGAACCGTAGTTTACGGGCCTGACAGGGCTTTATATGTGATCCAAATCTCATTGTGTATGCAACTTATGAAACTTAAATGAAAAATGTGCAACGCATCGCAAATAAACAGCTTAAAAATGCAGATTAGCCTACCACCGCCAGGATAACCGGGAACAGGAAGGGGGCAACCAGGGAGGTGATAATCCCGCAAATCACCAGCGCCAGTGAGCTAAATGCGCCTTCCTGGTAGTCCAGTTCAGCACAGCGAGCCGTGCCCAGGGCGTGTGAAGCCGTACCCATTGCCAGCCCACGTGCTGCTTTAGTGCGAATGCGCATTGCATTCAGCAGGGTATGGCCAAATACGGCACCGAGGATACCGACAAAAATAACGCACACTGCGCTGATTGCCGGGATACCACCAATACTCCCGCCCACAGCCATAGCGATAGGTGTGGTTACCGATTTAGGCATAATAGAGGCGGCAATCTCTGGTGAAGCCCCCATCAGCAGGGCAATAGATGTGCCTGTGACCATGGCCACGACGCTGCCGGCAAAACAGATGGCGATAATGGATTTCCAGCGGGCACGGATTTGGTGCAGCTGTTCATATAACGGATAGGCTAGCGCGACGACAGCAGGTTGCAATAAATCGTTCAGCACTTCGCTGCCTTTGAAGTAGTGATCGTAGGGGATACCGGTCAGCATCAGAAAGGGAATAATCACTACCATCGCGACGAGCAGCGGATTTAGCAACGGCAGTTTACATCGCGCTGCCAGCTTACGTGCAGCAAAAAATACCGCCAGGGTGAGGGGTAACGACCACCAGATATACGACATCATTGTTTAGACCCTTTTTGACCAACGATTTTGCGTTCGCCGTGAACAATGTGCGAGCTCCAGCTCACTACCAGGAATACGACCAGTGTACTGATGGTGCAGGACACCACGACCGGACCAAATTGTGCGCGTAGCAAGTCAAAGTACTGCATGATCCCCACGCCAATCGGGACAAACAGCAGGGCCATGTAACGGATCAGTACGTAGCAACCCGGGTTTACCCATTTTGCCGGTAAGATCTGTAATGCCAGTAATACAAACAGAATCAGCATGCCGATAATGCTGCCCGGAATCGTTATAGGCAGCAGTGAGGCAAGAAAAATACCTGCATAGAGGCAGGCATAAATGAGGACGAATGCGCGTAAATATTGCCAGATAATGTTCAGTGACTTGCTCATAATTGAAACCCTTGACGAGACTGATTCATCATACAATTAAACTTTAAAACGTGCTACCGATCACATCATGAATTCTAAGCATAGTGGAAATAGATATCTGGAACATCAGGCAATGCCCCCAATCAGCATAATCAAACCTGTGCCTGGCGCTGAGACGCTTTAATCTCCTGCATAGAGACGTTACCATAGCGCCTCTCTTTTTTGCGGGTAACAATATGCGTGTTTTACTGGCGCCGATGGAAGGCGTGCTCGACTCACTGGTGCGCGAGCTGCTGACTGAAGTGAATGATTATGATCTCTGTATCACCGAATTTGTTCGCGTGGTGGATCAACTGCTGCCGGTAAAAGTCTTTCACCGCATTTGTCCTGAGCTGCTTAACGCCAGCCGCACGACATCCGGTACGCCGGTGCGTATACAACTGCTGGGGCAGTATCCGCAGTGGCTGGCAGAAAATGCAGCCCGCGCGGTTGAGCTGGGTTCGTATGGCGTCGATCTAAACTGTGGCTGTCCGTCGAAGCTGGTGAACGGCAGCGGCGGTGGCGCAACGTTACTGAAGGACCCTGAGCTGATTTACCGTGGCGCTAAGGCCATGCGTGATGCGGTTCCGGCCCATTTACCGGTGACGGTAAAAGTGCGTCTGGGCTGGGACAGCAGTGACAGGCAGTTCGAAATTGCTGATGCCGTCCAGCAGGCCGGTGCCAGTGAGTTGGTGGTGCACGGGCGAACGAAAGAGCAAGGTTATAAGGCCGAGCACATTAACTGGCAGGCAATTGGCGAGATCCGCCAGCGTCTCAATATCCCGGTTATCGCGAATGGTGAGATCTGGGGCTGGCAAAGCGCACAGGACTGTATGGCTATCAGCGGATGCGATGCCGTCATGATCGGGCGCGGTGCGCTTAATATCCCGAATTTGAGTCGCGTGGTGAAATATAACGAACCGCGTATGCCGTGGCCTGACGTCGTGACGTTACTGCAAAAATATACCCGACTGGAAAAACAGGGTGATACCGGGCTGTATCATGTGGCGCGTATCAAACAGTGGCTGGGCTATCTTCGTAAAGAATATGTTGAAGCGACAGAACTGTTTCAGGAAATTCGGGCGTTGAATAATTCACCGGATATTGCACGCGCGATTCAGGCCATCCCTATTATCGCCTGATGGCGGCGTAACCGCCTTATCCGGCCGACGGAACGGACGCGTATTTCGCAGGCCTGATAAGCGTTTGTGACATTACGCCTCCATTTATAATTCAGTGGAATTATTTTGACAGAACCATTTGTTATGTATATGTTTCTTAATTATGTGATTTTATTTCAAAAGATGTATTGCCACGCGTAACTAAAAAAGAGAATGCGGTAAGTCGTACTCTCTGTGCATCTTTTCTTACCCGTATATTCCCATGAATCGTAACTCTGTTCTTGTTGCAACGGCATGTTTGCCGCTGCTTATTTTGATGGTCGGTTGTGCACCTATGCATGACAATCGCCAATCGCTGTCACAGCAGACGCCCGCTGTGAACGTTGACTCCGCGTTGCCTGCGGCATTAAAAAATGGTTGGCCGGATAGCCAATGGTGGAAGGCGTATCACGATCCACAGCTGAATGCGTTGATTGACAGTACCCTCAAGAATTCTCCAGATATGCAGGTAGCAGAACAGCGCATTCAACTGGCAGAAGCGCAGGCTAAAGCGGTTCAGGCGCAGGATGGTCCAGAGGTTGATTTTTCTGCAGACGTTGAACGTCAAAGAATGTCGGCAGAAGGTTTAATGGGACCGTTTGCCATTACCGATCCTGCGGCAGGCACTACTGGACCATGGTACACCAACGGCACCTTTGGTTTAACCGCTGGCTGGAATCTGGATCTGTGGGGTAAAAACCGGGCTGAAGTGGCGGCGCGTATTGGTGAGGTGAAAGCGCGTGAGGCTGAGCGTGAGCAAACTCGGCAGTTACTGGCGAGCGGTGTATCGCGTTTGTACTGGGAGTGGCAGACGCAGGCGGCGCTGAAAACCGTGCTGACGCAGATTAAAAACGAGCAGCAGAACGTCATCACCGTCGATCGTCAACTGTATCAAAACGGGATTACCTCTTCTGTCGAAGGCGTTGAAACGGATATCGACTCCAGTAAAACGGAGCAGCAACTGAACGATGTCAGCGGCAAAATGAAGGTGATAGAGGCGCGGTTGAGCGCACTGACCAACTCGCAATCTTCCGTCATGAAGCTTAAAGCGACAACGCTACCGGCGGTAGAAAGCCAGCTACCGTCCCAGCTTGGTTATTCGCTGCTGGCCCGCCGCCCTGATTTACAGGCCGCACACTGGTACATCGAGTCAACGCTGAGCAGCATTGATGCGGCAAAAGCGGCATTCTATCCGGACGTTAACCTGATGGCGTTTTTACAGCAGGATGCGCTACATCTGAGCGATTTGTTCCGCCATTCTGCACAGCAGATGGGCGTGACGGCTGGACTGACGCTGCCTATTTTTGATAGCGGCAGACTGAATGCGAATCTCGATATCACGAAAGCGCAGAGCAATCTGACGGTGGCAAATTACAACAAGGCCGTGGTCGATGCGGTGAATGACGTGGCGCGTGCGGCATCACAGGTAGAAACGCTGGCGCAGAAGAACCAGCACCAGCAGCAAATTGAACATGACGCACAGCGCGTCGTGGGGCTTGCACAGGCACGATATAGCGCCGGTATCATTGCGGGTTCCCGGGTTAGCGAGGCCAAAATTCCGGCATTACGCGAACAGCTTAATGGTCTGGTTCTACAGGGACAGTGGCTGGATGCGTCTATACAGCTGACCAGCGCACTGGGCGGCGGTTACCGCGCCTCCTGATAGTCTGACCCGGCAGAAGCCGCTGTCGGGTCAATTTGCCTGTTCTTTGCGTTTACTTCGCCGTTTCATCCACCAGCGGGCAGTCACTACAACGCCGATAACCAAAACCAACCAGATCCCATGTTTAATATGCTGGTCGAGGCTATGCAACCATGGGGCAATCACTTCACCACCCACATAGCCGAGTGTGGTAAACAGCAAAGCCCAGACAAACGCCCCCAGGATATTCAGTGGGATGAAAATCTTCGGCGGCAGGTGGCTGGCTCCAATCAGCAACGGACCAATGACGCGAAAGCCGTACATAAAGCGCGTGCCGACCACAAACAGATAGGGACGCCGTTGGATCATCTTCTGCGCGTAGTGGATTTTTGCCCGATGACGCGAGAAACGACGTAAAATTTTGCCGCCATAACGACGCCCAAGTAAAAAGAGTAACTGATCGCCAATCATCCCACCCAACGCAACGGAGAGCACCACCAGCGGAAATTTTAGAATTCCCTGATGCGCAGCAACACCGCCTAGCAAGGTAATGGTTTCGCCTTCGGCAAGGCTGCCAATAATCAGCGCCGCATAGCCGTATTGCTCAACATAATGCGTTATATCCATACGTTGTATGACCTCCTCGCTCCATAGCATACACCCAGTGAATTGTTCATGCCGGAAAAGCAGTAATTCAGCGCATCGGTATTTTTCATGTGTACATAAAATAATCAAAAGCTGAATTATACTTGAAGTGTTGAGGTCCGGAGCTGACAAGAAGGGGGCGGTATGAACCATGTCTGGGGGCTGTTTTCCCATCCCGATCGTGAAATGCACGTGATCAACAGCGAAAACGAAAGTGTTTCGCATCACTATACCCACCATGTACTGCTGATGGCGGCAATCCCGGTGATTTGTGCGTTTATTGGCACCACGCAAATTGGCTGGAATTTTGGCGACGGCAATATCCTGAAGTTATCCCTGTTTACCGGATTTGCGATGGCAATTCTGTTTTACGGTGTGATGCTGGCGGGTGTGGCCATTATGGGCAGAGTGATCTGGTGGATGGCGCGTAATTACCCGCGACGCCCGTCGCTGGCGCATTGTATGGTCTTTGCCGGATATGTTGCCACGCCGCTGTTTTTAAGCGGACTGGTGGCGCTGTATCCGCTGGTCTGGCTGTGTGCGCTCGTGGGAACCATCGCGCTGTTTTACACCGGCTATTTACTCTATCTCGGTATTCCAACGTTCCTGAATATTACTAAAGAAGAAGGGTTGAGCTTTTCCAGTTCAACGCTGGCGATCGGTGTGCTGGTGCTGGAGGTTCTGCTGGCGATTACGGTGATCCTGTGGGGCTACGGTTACCGATTGTTCTAGGTGTACAACCTGTCTGCGCTGCGTTGTTGACGTAAAAGTCAGCAACGCAGCATTTCGAGATGATTCTTCTGTAGCGGCAAACCTACCGGATCGCTATGATGCCAGAGCTAGCCTGAGATAATCCTTATTTCAGGCGGTGTGCGTTGTGACGTGCGTGAACCATTATCAGAAATCTCATCATGCTGAAATTCCGAGTTTCATTATTAAGTCTTGCCCTGGTGCTGGCCGTTCCTTTTGCACCCCAAGCCGTAGCGAAAACGGCGACTACTGCAGCGGCATCTCAACCTGAGATTGCTTCTGGTAGTGCGATGATAGTTGATCTGAATACCAACAAAGTTATCTATTCGAACCACCCGGACCTCGTGCGTCCGATTGCGTCGATTACCAAATTAATGACGGCGATGGTGGTGCTTGATGCACGACTGCCGCTGGATGAAAAACTGAAAGTTGATATCAGCCAGACGCCGGAAATGAAAGGCATCTACTCTCGTGTGCGTCTGAACAGTGAGATCAGTCGTAAGAATATGCTGCTACTGGCGCTGATGTCCTCAGAAAACCGCGCAGCGGCAAGCCTGGCGCACCACTATCCGGGCGGTTATAACGCATTTATCAAGGCGATGAATGCGAAGGCGAAGTCGTTGGGAATGACCCAGACGCGCTTCGTGGAACCGACCGGGTTATCGATTCATAACGTCTCGACGGCGCGTGATCTCACTAAACTGCTAATTGCCAGCAAGCAGTATCCGCTGATTGGTCAGTTGAGTACGACGCGTGAAGACATGGCGACCTTTGCTAATCCGGCTTATACGCTGCCGTTCCGTAACACCAACCATCTGGTGTACCGCGATAACTGGAACATTCAGCTCACCAAAACGGGGTTTACTAATGCCGCCGGTCACTGCCTGGTGATGCGTACGGTCATTAATAACAAGCCGGTAGCGCTGGTGGTTATGGATGCCTTTGGCAAATATACCCACTTTGCTGATGCCAGTCGTTTACGCACCTGGATTGAAACCGGTAAGGTGATGCCTGTTCCGGCCGCGGCGCTGAGTTATAAAAAGCAAAAAGCCGCCCAGATGGCGGCAGCGGGTTCAGCGACAGGTGAGCAAACCGCGCAAAACGATTAAACCGTAGGCCGGGCAAGCGAAGCGCCCCCGGCAACGTGCCCGATGGCGCTTACGCTTATCGGGCCTACGACTCTTTCCAGTACTTCTGCTTACTGGTTTTACCAATACCTGGATTCATACTGTTGGTCGGGTCGTTCTCGCGATAAAAACGCGTCAATGTTTCTGGTGCTTTATACAGATGCCCCACGTTATGTTCTGCAGGATATTGCGCCCCGCGCTCACGCAGTAACACCAGCATTTGCTCTTTCAGTTCGTGAGCATCCACACCTTTCTTCACGATGTAATCCTGATGGAAGACATAGCACATGAAGTGGCCGTAGTAGAGCTTATGCACCAGCTTGCTGTCTATTTCTGGCGGCAGGTGCTCATACCATTCGGTATCGTTACGGCGCAGCGCAATATCCAGTGCCAGTATATCCTCCACCTCATCCGCATGGACGGCCTGATATCGAATGGCCGCGCCCGCCGCTGCGAAGCGGTGCAAAAAGGCCTTGCTACCTTCTTCCGGCGTACAGGCAAAGAAATCACCTTCTGCGGTTTTGAAAAACTCAGTCAGCCAACTCTGTGCTTCCGCTACACCGCCACCGGCCATTTTTAACAGCAGGTGATGTTCGTATTTATCACGCCAGCTTTTCATCCGTGCCGGTAAATGGCTGGGGAATAAATGACCAAACTTCTGCATCGCCCGGTCGGTAAAGTGCGGGCGGAAAATTTTCACTTTTTCCAGCATCGCATCGGTGCGGCCTTTCAGCGTAAAGAAAAACGGCATTTTGTCAGTGCCGAGTTTGTCGATCATCAGAAACGTATCTTTGCCGTATTGCTCAGCAATGTCGTAAATATCGCGGTGCATATATTCACCGGCGACCGGCAGATGCTCAAATTTGGCCAGAATATGACGGCGGATTTCTGTCAGCACTTCTGGCTGGTTGGTACCGATATAAAATACCTGCTGGTTTTTCTCAGCCTCAAAGGTATCCAGGCGCACGGCGAACACCGCAAGCTTTCCGGCGCAACCAGAAGATTCAAACAAACGCTCAGGGTCTGCGTTATAGCGTGCCGGCGTATCGGCCTCAATATCTCTGACGCGGGTGACGTAATCATGATCGTGTGCGTGACGCCCATCGTGCTGGACATCATCATCTTTGATCCGCTCGTCGTCGAGTTTACTGAGGATCTGCTCCGGCGTTTGACCCAGCTCGATACCCAGATGGTTGACCAGCTGTAACTTGCCCTGCTCATCAATACGTGCAAAGAGCGACATTTCTGTGTATGCCGGACCACGTTGTACCAGCGAGCCGCCAGAGTTGTTGCAGATACCGCCGATCACGGAAGCACCGATACAGGAAGAGCCGATCACCGAATGCGGTTCACGGCCAAAAGGTTTGAGCGCCTTTTCCAGTGAATACAGTGTCGTACCGGGATAAGCCAGCACCTGTTCACCGTTGCCGATGACGTGCAGCTTATCGAGGCGCAGAGTACTGATGATAACGATGTCGCGATCGTAATCATTGCCGCTAGGCGTAGAGCCTTCGGTCAGACCGGTATTGGCGGCTTGCATCAGGATTATTTTGTCAGCCGAGACGCAGGCGCTGAGGACACGCCACAGTTCTAATAGCGATCCAGGGAAAACGACGGCGAGCGCATCGCCCTGGCCCGAGCGGAAGCCTTTACGATAACGGGCAGTTTTGGCCGGTTCGGTGAGCAGGTGTGAATGGCCGACCAGTCGGGTCAATTCAGTCAGAAACGCTTTATTATCAGTTGTTGTAATGGAAGACATTCTCCACTCCTTGTGGTGGGACTCAATATCAGGAACAAGCATAGCGCTATGTATGACAATACGCTTTCTCATTCGCATTGTCTCTGTGTTGTATCCCACTGATTCATGCTGGTTTTGAAAATTCAGAGAATATCCTTAGCTTTCTTCCCCGCTCCCGTTTAGGCTTACGGCAAGCTGCGGTTTTTGTTATATTTTCGCTGCCTCGTCGGGTAGAAATTAAGAGAGAATCAACATGAAATGGCTATGTTCTGTAGGTGTCGCGGTGGGCCTGGCGTTGCAACCAGCGCTGGCGGACACCTTGTTTGGTAACCATCCACTGACGCCTGAAGCGCGGGATGCGTTTGTGACCGATTTACTCAAACAGATGACCGTGGATGAGAAAATTGGGCAATTGCGTTTGATAAGCGTTGGACCTGATAACCCGAAAGAAGCCATCCGTGAGATGATCAAAGACGGACAGGTAGGGGCGATTTTTAACACCGTCACTCGCCAGGATATCCGTAAGATGCAGGATCAGGTTATGGAACTCAGCCGCCTGAAAATCCCTCTCTTTTTCGCCTATGACGTGCTTCACGGTCAACGTACCGTGTTTCCGATAAGCCTTGGCCTGGCATCCTCTTTTAACCTTGATGCGGTCAGAACAGTTGGCCGAATTTCTGCGTATGAAGCCGCAGACGATGGTCTGAATATGACCTGGGCGCCGATGGTTGATGTCTCCCGCGATCCGCGTTGGGGCCGTGCGTCCGAAGGTTTTGGTGAAGATACGTATTTAACTGCCATCATGGGCAAAACCATGGTGGAAGCGATGCAGGGGAAAAGCCCGGCCGATCGCTATTCAGTGATGACCAGCGTCAAGCACTTCGCTGCTTATGGCGCCGTTGAGGGCGGTAAAGAGTACAACACTGTGGATATGAGTCCGCAGCGTTTATTTAACGACTACATGCCGCCGTACAAGGCCGGACTGGATGCCGGTAGCGGTGCGGTGATGGTGGGGCTTAATTCACTGAATGGGACGCCTGCCACCTCTGATGCCTGGCTGCTCAAAGACGTGCTGCGCGATAAGTGGGGCTTTAAAGGCATAACGGTTTCCGATCACGGCGCAATTAAAGAATTGATTAAGCATGGAACCGCGTCCGACCCTGAAGATGCTGTGCGCGTGGCGATCACGTCCGGTATTAACATGAGCATGAGCGATGAATATTACAGTAAGTATCTGCCGGGACTGATTAAGTCGGGCAAGGTTACGATGGCGGAGCTCGACGATGCCGCGCGCCATGTACTGAATGTAAAATATGATATGGGTCTGTTTAACGACCCGTACAGCCACCTGGGGGCGAAAGACTCTGACCCACAAGATACCAATGCTGAAAGCCGTTTGCATCGCAAAGAAGCCCGTGACGTGGCGCGTGAAAGCCTGGTATTGCTGAAAAACCGTCTGGAAACATTGCCACTGAAAAAAACAGCAACCGTGGCAGTTGTCGGACCGTTAGCAGACAGCAAACGTGATGTCATGGGTAGCTGGTCTGCGGCGGGTGTTGCCGAACAGTCTGTCACGGTGCTGACAGGCATTAAAAATGCCCTGGGTGATAAAGGTAAAGTGGTCTACGCCAAAGGGGCGAATATCACCAACGATAAAGGTATTGTTGACTTCCTTAACCTGTACGAAGAGGCGGTGAAAGTTGACCCACGCTCGCCGCAGGCGATGATTGATGAAGCCGTTAACGCGGCGAAACAGTCTGACGTGGTTGTTGCGGTAGTGGGTGAAGCGCAGGGGATGGCGCATGAAGCCTCTAGTCGAACCGATATCACTATCCCGCAAAGCCAGCGTGATCTGATTGCTGCGCTGAAAGCAACCGGGAAACCGCTGGTGCTGGTGCTGATGAACGGTCGTCCACTGGCATTGGTGAAGGAAGATCAGCAGGCTGATGCGATCCTCGAGACCTGGTTTGCCGGGACCGAAGGGGGTAACGCCATTGCTGATGTGCTGTTTGGCGATTATAACCCGTCAGGTAAGCTACCGATGTCTTTCCCACGATCGGTGGGGCAGATCCCGGTCTATTACAGCCATCTTAATACTGGTCGCCCGTATAACGCCGATAAGCCGAACAAATATACATCGCGCTACTTTGATGAAGCGAATGGTCCGTTGTATCCCTTTGGCTATGGTCTGAGCTACACCACGTTTACCGTGTCTGATGTGAAGCTCTCTGCACCGACAATGAAACGTGACGGAACAGTGACTGCCAGCGTGCAGGTAACCAATACCGGCAAGCGTGAAGGTGCGACAGTCATTCAGATGTATTTACAGGATGTGACGGCCTCGATGAGTCGGCCGGTCAAACAGCTGAAAGGCTTTGAGAAAGTGAACCTCAAGCCAGGTGAAACCCAGACCGTCAGTTTCCCTATTGATATTGATGCGCTGAAGTTCTGGAACCAGCAGATGAAATACGATGCGGAGCCGGGCAAATTTAACGTCTTTATCGGCGTGGACTCCGCCAGAGTGAAGCAGGGCGAGTTTGAATTGCTGTAATGGGTGAATAAAGCCACCGACAGTGCCTGATAGCGCTACGCTTATCAGGCCTGCGAAATCGTATCATCCGGTAAATTCACGTTGGGTTTACCGGATTTTTTTATTTTGTTCTCGTCGTACCGCTAATAACGCTCGGTGTTACCCCCCAATAGCCAGGTTAAGACTGGATTTTTCAACTATGCTTTTTCCTCAAGTCTCTGAAAAGGGCAGCAAAAGGATGAGGAGAGTAGCATGATAATCTCAAAGGTATGGGTGGGTTCGCTGGCGTTGCTGGCCACGATAAGCTTGCCTTTACAGGCCGCATCACCCGTCACTGTGGGGTCAAAAATTGATACCGAAGGGGCGCTGCTCGGCAATATTATTTTGCAGGTGCTTGAAAGCCACGGCGTGAAAACGGTCAATAAAGTTCAACTGGGCACGACGCCCGTGGTGCGTGGGGCCATCACTTCCGGTGAGCTGGATATTTATCCGGAATATACCGGCAATGGCGCGTTCTTTTTTAAAGATGAAAACGACCCCGCGTGGAAAAATGCGCAGGCAGGTTTCGAGAAAGTGAAAAAACTGGACGCTGAGCAAAATAAACTGATCTGGCTTACGCCTGCGCCAGCCAACAATACCTGGACTATTGCAGTACGTCAGGATATCGCTGAAAAAAACAAACTTGTCTCTCTTGCGGATTTAGGCCGCTACCTGAAAGAGGGGGGGGCGTTCAAACTGGCGGCCTCCGCCGAGTTTATTGAACGTGCAGACGCACTGCCCGCCTTTGAAAAAGCGTATGACTTCAAGCTCAATCAGAACCAATTGTTGTCACTGGCAGGGGGCGACACTGCGGTGACAATTAAAGCTGCGGCGCAGCAGACCTCCGGCGTTAATGCCGCAATGGCTTACGGAACCGATGGCCCTGTTGCTGCGCTGGGGCTGCAAACATTAAGCGATCCCAAAGGGGTTCAGCCCATTTACGCACCTGCGCCCGTCGTGCGTGACGTGGTACTCAAGGCGTACCCGCAAATGGGGGAATGGCTACAGCCGGTCTTTGCCAGTCTGGATGAAAAAACGCTGCAGCGGCTCAACGCCAGTATCGCCGTTGAGGGGCTGGATGCGAAAAAAGTCGCTGCAGATTACCTGAAGCAAAAAGGATGGGTGAAGTAACGGATTTGCAGCAGGTGAGTGTTGTGTCAAAGATATCAGTTAATTGGGTGCTGTTGCTGCTGGTGGTTCTGACCGCGGCCGCAGCCGCGCTTCCTTTCATCAGCTATGCCCCTAATCGTCTGGTTTCCGGTGAAGGTCGCCAACTCTGGGAGGTCTGGCCCCACATGGCGTGGGGACTGGCGGCGACATTTTTACTGCTCGTGGCTCTCTGCTTCATACCCGGTAAATCCGGCAATGTATTGACGCTGGTTGTTGTCCATTTACTGGTGATTGCGGCGTTGTTTATGGCCGGGAAAACGGCAACGCATCTGGCTCAGACGGGAACTGCTGTCGCCAGAACCAGCCTGGGGAGCGGTTTCTGGCTTGGGGTAGGGGTGCTGTTGCTGGCTGGCAGTGACGCCATTCGGCGTATCACCGCTCAGCCGCTGTGGCGCTGGGTACTGCATGCGCAAATTGTCATTGTGCCAGTGGTGCTGTTGCTGTCCGGTACCCTTAACGATCTTTCTTTGCTCAAAGAATATGCCAACCGCCAGGATGTCTTTGATGATGCTCTGTCGCAGCACCTGACTATTCTGTTCGGTACTGTGGTGCCTGCGCTGTGTATTGGCGTGCCGCTGGGTATCTGGTGCACCTTTTCTGCTGCGCGTCAGGGGCCAATATTTGCCGTGCTGAATATCATCCAGACGATCCCCTCCGTCGCATTGTTTGGCTTGTTGATAGCGCCGCTTGCCGGACTGGTTAAGCATTTCCCGTGGCTTAGCTCGCTCGGTGTAGCGGGAACGGGGCTGACGCCCGCACTGATTGCGCTGGTGCTGTATGCATTATTGCCATTGGTTCGTGGCGTGGTGGCCGGGCTGAATCAGGTTCCGCGTGATGTGCTGGAAAGTGCGCGTGCTATGGGGATGAGTGCGCGTCAGCGTTTTATTTCGGTGCAACTTCCGTTAGCGCTACCCATTTTCCTGCGCAGTTTGCGGGTGGTGATGGTTCAGACGGTGGGGATGGCGGTCATTGCCGCATTGATTGGTGCAGGCGGGTTTGGCGCGCTGGTCTTTCAGGGACTGCTCAGTAGCGCCGTTGATTTAGTGCTACTGGGCGTGATTCCGGTGGTGGTACTGGCAGTGCTGATTGATGCGCTGTTTGATTTAGGCTTAGCGCTGCTGAAGGTGACAAACGATGATTGAATTTAGCCATGTCAATAAAACCTATAACCAGCAACAGGCCGTGAGCGATCTCAATCTGCATTTAGGCGAAGGGAGCTTTTCGGTATTAATCGGGACCTCCGGTTCGGGGAAGTCCACCACGCTGAAAATGATCAACCGGCTGGTCGAGCATGACAGTGGTCAGATCCGTTTTGCCGGGGAAGAGATCCGTAGCCTGCCGGTGCTGGAATTAAGACGACGCATGGGCTATGCCATCCAGTCGATTGGTTTGTTTCCACACTGGACTGTCGCCCAGAACATTGCCACCGTACCACAGCTGCAAAAGTGGTCACGTGCGCGTATTGATGACCGAACAGAAGAACTGATGGCGTTACTGGGGCTGGAAGCGGATTTGCGTCACCGTTATCCGCATCAGCTTTCCGGTGGTCAACAGCAGCGAGTCGGTGTGGCTCGTGCGCTGGCGGCTGACCCTCAGGTACTGCTGATGGACGAACCTTTTGGCGCGCTGGACCCGGTAACACGCAGTGCGCTACAGCAGGAGATGACCCGTATCCATCGTCTGTTGGGTCGAACCATCGTGTTGGTGACGCATGATATTGATGAAGCGCTGAGACTGGCGGAGCACCTGGTGTTAATGGATGCGGGCAAGGTGGTACAGCAAGGCACGCCGCTGTCGATGTTGACTGCGCCTGCTAATGATTTCGTGCAGACCTTTTTTGGCCACAGTGAACTGGGTGTAAGACTGCTGTCACTGCGCACGGTGGGGGATTTTACCCGTCGTGGTGAACAGTTGGCCGGTGAGCCGTTGGTGGACGAGATGACGTTACGTGATGCGCTATCTGTTTTTGTCGCCCGGGGCTGTGATGTGTTGCCGGTAGTTAATGCTCAGGGTGCGGCCCGCGGTACGCTGCATTTTCACGATCTGCTTTCGGAGGCACCGCACTGTGAAACATCTGCTTGATCCTCTGCTGTGGCTCATTGCGCTGTTCCTGGTGTTGCTGGTGGGATTGCCCCACAGCCAGGCACTGTTCAGCGCGTTGTTTCCCCAATTGCCGCGTCCTGTTTATCAGCAAGAGAGCTTTACGGCGCTGGCGTTGGCGCATTTCACGCTGGTGGGTATTTCAAGCCTGATTGCTGTCATTATTGGGGTTGGGGCAGGTGTAGCGGTAACCCGCTCATGGGGAGTAGAGTTCAGACCTTTGGTCGAAACAATTGCCGCAGTGGGGCAAACTTTTCCGCCGGTCGCGGTGCTGGCGATCGCCGTGCCGGTGATGGGGTTTGGCTCGGAGCCTGCGATTATCGCGCTGATCCTGTATGGGGTGTTACCGATCTTACAGGCAACGCTGGCAGGGCTGGGAGGGATCTCTGCCAGCGTAATAGATATTGCCAGCGGGATGGGCATGAGTCATGGGCAGCGGCTACGTAAAGTCGAACTTCCGCTCGCGGCGCCGGTTATTCTGGCCGGGATTCGCACGTCAGTGATTATTAATATTGGCACCGCAACGATAGCCTCTACCGTTGGTGCGAATACGCTGGGAACACCGATTATCATTGGGTTAAGCGGGTTTAATACCGCCTATGTGATCCAGGGGGCGCTGCTGGTCGCATTGGCCGCAGTCATTATCGATCGCGGGTTTGAGCGATTAGCGTACTACCTTACCCGGCACGTAAAATAAAAGTATAACCTGCCAGCATTACGCCGCCGATACCACCGATAGCCATCAGCAGGAAGAGGGTTATAACACCGATTTTAGCTGCGCTCATTTTGTACTCCTTATGTGAATATAAGGATTGTACACGTTTGTTAATAAAATATTAAATACCGAGTGGATAAATATCGTGACCTAACGCGCGCCACTCTTCCAGTTGTTGGTGTTGTGCAGGGGTTTGGTTCTCTCCACACCAGACGAGTAGGGTGCGCCCTTCAAACAGCTCAGGCCGTAGCTGATTGAGCGAGTGGGCCAGTACATCAACACGCCATCCTTGCTGGCTGGCGACCCAACCTTCCAGCCATAAGCGGGTGGTATCGTGGATATTCCAGCCGACCACCAGGGCATCTTTACCCTGTTTTTTACGCGCCGAGGCAAGGCAAATCGCAATATAATTGATGAGCACACCGTCAAGGATCCCCAATAGCGCCTGGAGAATGGGCTGCTGACATTGCAGACGTCGGCGTAAGGGAATGAACAAATGTGTATTGAGCGTTTGCGCAGGGTAATCCTGACCACGCTCTTTGATCCACAACCTGAGGCTGTGCAGATTGTTACTTTGCAAATAGCTCAATAGCGTTTCTTGTTGCTCACGCCAGCCGTTATGCACATCAATGTTCTCATTGCTGAGTAACATTTTAACTTTACTGACCTGAACGCCATTATTTATCCAGCGTTTTATCTCACGGATCCTGTCAATGTCCGCATCGTTAAACAGGCGATGCCCCCCGTCTGTACGCTGAGGTTTTAGTAATCCGTAACGCCTCTGCCATGCACGTAAAGTGACAGGGTTGATATCACAAAGCAAAGCCACTTCACCTATCGTGTAAAGCGCCATCGTTGTCTCACTCTTGCTCGCGAGGTCCCAGTTTTACTTTAGACGCTCTTTTGCGAACCAGGTAGTTTTGTCTGTTTTTTGATCAGAAGAAGGGTGGGATTGTCGTCATATTCGCGCTTTCGAGTGATCGTTCTCACAAATTCCTGTTTTTTTGCAACAGTTCAAAGAAAGTTACGCGCAGCCCATGTATGTTACGCGCTTTTAAGAAATGTGTGGTTGGCGGGTATGTACGAGTTTAATCTGGTGTTGCTGCTGCTTCAGCAGATGTGCGTGTTTCTCGTTATCGCGTGGCTAATGAGCAAGACGCGCCTGTTTATCCCGCTGATGCAGGTCACTATCCGACTGCCGCACAAACTTCTGTGCTACGTCACCTTCTCCATCTTTTGCATTATGGGCACCTACTTTGGGCTGCATATTGAAGACTCCATTGCAAACACCCGTGCCATCGGCGCGGTGATGGGCGGGCTACTTGGCGGGCCTGTTGTTGGGGGACTGGTTGGCCTGACCGGCGGTCTTCATCGCTATTCGATGGGGGGCATGACGGCACTCAGTTGCATGATTTCGACCATAGTGGAAGGCCTGCTTGGAGGGCTGGTACACAGTGTACTTACTCGACGGGGCCGTACTGATAAAGTGTTTAGTCCGCTGACGGCTGGCGCGATTACCTTTGTTGCCGAACTGGTGCAGATGCTCATCATTTTGCTGATTGCGCGTCCCTTTGAGAATGCATTGCACCTGGTCAGTAACATTGCCGCACCGATGATGGTGACCAATACCGTTGGTGCTGCGTTGTTTATGCGTATTCTGCTCGACAAACGTGCGATGTTTGAAAAATACACCTCGGCGTTTTCTGCCACTGCGCTAAAAGTTGCCGCCTCTACGGAGGGGATTCTGCGACAGGGATTTAATGAGGTTAACAGCATGAAGGTTGCTCAGGTGCTGTATGAAGAGTTGGATATCGGTGCGGTGGCGATTACTGACCGCGAGAAGTTGTTGGCCTTTACCGGTATTGGTGATGACCATCACCTGCCAGGCAAGCCCATATCCTCTTCATACACCCAACGGGCGATTGAAACCGGAGAAGTTGTGTATGCCGACGGTAACGAAGTGCCTTATCGCTGTTCACTGCATCCGCAATGCAAATTAGGGTCGACGCTGGTGATCCCGTTGCGTGGTGAAAACCAGCGGGTGATGGGGACGATTAAACTGTATGAAGCCAAAAACCGTCTCTTTAGCTCAATTAACCGCACGCTGGGGGAAGGGATCGCCCAGTTGCTTTCCGCGCAAATCCTGGCCGGCCAATATGAGCGACAAAAAGCGATGCTGACGCAGTCAGAAATCAAACTTCTGCACGCTCAAGTTAATCCCCATTTTCTGTTTAACGCGTTGAATACGATCAAAGCCGTGATCCGTCGTGACAGCGAACAGGCCAGCCAATTGGTGCAATATCTCTCGACTTTCTTTCGTAAGAATTTAAAACGCCCGTCGGAAATTGTGACGCTGGCTGATGAAATAGAACACGTAAATGCCTATCTACAAATTGAAAAGGCACGATTCCAGTCCCGCCTGCAGGTGACCTTAACGGTCCCGGAAGCGCTTGCGCATCAGCAATTGCCTGCGTTTACTCTGCAACCGATAGTCGAGAATGCGATTAAGCATGGCACTTCCCAGCTACTTGATACCGGAGAAGTCTCTATCACTGCTCGTCAGGAAGGGCAGTATCTGATGCTGGATATTGAAGATAATGCCGGGCTGTATCAGCCCACGACGGAGTCCAGTGGGCTTGGAATGAGTCTGGTGGACAAACGCCTGCGGGAACGGTTTGGCGATGATTTTGGTATCAGCGTAGCCTGTGAGCCTGACCTCTTTACCCGAATTACTTTACGACTTCCCCTGGAGGAACTGGCATGATCAAAGTGCTGATTGTCGATGATGAACCGTTAGCGCGGGAGAATCTGCGGATCCTGTTACAGGAGCAAAGCGACATCGAGATAGTCGGAGAGTGTTCGAATGCGGTAGAGGCCATTGGTGCAGTACATAAGCTGCGCCCGGATGTGCTGTTCCTCGATATTCAGATGCCGCGTATTAGCGGATTGGAAATGGTGGGTATGCTTGACCCCGAGCATCGCCCATATATCGTTTTTCTCACCGCTTTTGATGAATATGCCGTGAAAGCCTTTGAAGAGCATGCCTTTGATTATCTGCTTAAGCCGATTGAAGAAACGCGGCTGGAGAAAACGCTGATCCGTTTACGTCAGGAGCGCACGAAGCAGGATGTGTCGTTACTGCCGGAACATCAGCAGGCGCTTAAGTTCATTCCATGCAGTGGTCATAGCCGAATCTATCTGCTGCAAATGGATGATGTGGCGTTTGTCAGCAGTCGTATGAGCGGCGTTTATGTGACCAGTAGCGATGGCAAAGAAGGATTCACCGAGCTGACGCTTAGAACACTGGAGAGCCGTACTCCGCTGCTGCGCTGCCACCGACAATACCTGGTCAACATGGCCCATTTGCAGGAAATCCGTCTGGAAGATAATGGCCAGGCTGAGCTGATTTTGCGTAACGGACTGACTGTCCCGGTGAGCCGTCGTTACCTCAAAAGTCTAAAAGAGGCGATTGGCCTGTAAAACTGGTACACTGCGCGCCATTGCATCACCGACAGTTGAAGGCTCTATGCTAAGTAACGATATTCTTCGTAGCCTGCGCTACACCCTGAAAGCGAACAATAACGACATGGTGCGCATTCTTGCGCTTGCTGAGATGGAAGCCACCTCGGCAGGTTTCGACACCTGGATGACGAAAGAGGATGAAGACGGGTTTGTTCGCTGCCCGGATATCATCCTCTCCGGTTTCCTGAACGGTCTTATCTACCATCTGCGTGGAAAAGATGATTCTGCGCCGGAACTGGCGATTGAACGTCGTGTTAACAACAATACGGTGCTGAAAAAACTGCGCATCGCGTTTTCACTGAAAACCGATGATATTCTGGCCATCATGACCGAACAGAAATTTCGCGTATCAATGCCGGAAATCACCGCAATGATGCGTGCACCGGATCATAAGAACTATCGCGAATGTGGCGATCAATTCTTGCGTTATTTCTTGCGTGGTTTAACTGCGCGAGTACATAAGGCGAAGTCGTGATTTTTGCCCAGTGGCGCTGCGCTTGCAGGGGCTACGGGATTTGAAGACCGGGTTAGGCGAAGCCGCCAGCCTGAAAAAAAACAAAAAAAAGCCGGAGATTATCTCCGGCTCTATTGTTATTTCACCTGCTGACCAGGTTTAGCACCGTTATCCGGGCTTAACAGGAAGATATCTTTTCCGCCAGGGCCTGCTGCCATTACCATCCCTTCAGAGATACCGAAACGCATCTTACGCGGAGCCAGGTTCGCCACCATAATAGTCTGGCGGCCAATCAGGGCTTGCGGGTCCGGGTAGGCAGAGCGAATACCGGAGAAGACGTTACGTTTCTCACCACCGAGATCCAACGTCAGACGCAGCAGTTTGTCGGAACCTTCCACGAACTCGGCGTTTTCAATCAGCGCCACGCGCAGATCAACTTTGGCGAAATCGTCAAAGGTGATGGTGTCCTGGATAGGGTCATCCGCTAACGGGCCGGTCGCCGGAGCGGCTGCGGCTTTCACTTCTTCTTTGGACGCTTCCACCAGCGCTTCAACTTGCTTCATGTCGATACGGTTATAGAGGGCCTTAAAGGTGTTGACCTTGTGACCGAGCAGCGGTTGCTCAATGGAATCCCAGGTCAGGTCGCTGTTCAGGAATGCCTCAACACGTTCAGCAAGCGTCGGCAGTACCGGTTTCAGGTACGTCATCAGGACGCGGAACAGGTTAATACCCATGGAGCAAATTGCCTGCAGGTCGGCGTCACGGCCTTCCTGTTTAGCCACAACCCATGGTGCCTGTTCGTCAACATAGCGATTCGCTACGTCGGCCAGCGCCATAATTTCGCGGATTGCTTTACCGAATTCGCGGCTTTCCCACGCTTCGCCGATGACTGCAGCTGCGTCGGTAAAGGTTTTGTACAGTGCCGGATCGGCCAGTTCGGCGGCAAGAATGCCGTCAAAGCGTTTCGCAATAAATCCTGCGTTACGGGAAGCCAGGTTCACTACTTTGTTGACGATATCGGCGTTAACACGCTGAACAAAATCTTCCAGGTTCAGGTCGATATCATCAATGCGCGAAGAGAGTTTCGCGGTGTAGTAGTAACGCAGGCTGTCGGCATCAAAGTGTTTCAGCCAGGTGCTGGCTTTAATGAAGGTACCGCGAGACTTGGACATCTTCGCGCCGTTTACTGTGACATACCCGTGAACGAACAGGTTAGTCGGTTTGCGGAAGTTGCTGCCTTCCAGCATGGCAGGCCAGAACAGGCTGTGGAAGTAGACGATATCTTTACCGATGAAGTGATACAGCTCAGCATCGGAGTCTTTCTTCCAGTACTCATCAAAGCTGGCGGTGTCGCCACGTTTGTCACACAGGTTTTTGAACGAACCCATATAACCAATTGGCGCATCCAGCCAGACATAAAAATACTTACCCGGCGCATTCGGAATTTCAAAACCGAAGTACGGTGAATCGCGGGAAATATCCCACTGCTGCAGGCCGGATTCAAACCACTCCTGCATTTTATTCGCTACTTGTTCCTGCAACGCGCCGCTGCGCGTCCACGCCTGCAGCATTTCGCTGAACGACGGCAGATCGAAGAAGAAGTGCTCGGAGTCACGCATTACCGGTGTCGCACCGGAAACAACGGATTTCGGCTCGATAAGTTCGGTCGGGCTGTAGGTTGCGCCGCACACTTCACAGTTATCGCCGTACTGGTCCGGAGACTTACATTTCGGGCAGGTGCCTTTGACAAAACGATCCGGCAGGAACATGCCTTTTTCCGGATCGTAAAGCTGGGAGATGGTGCGGTTCTTAATAAAACCGTTCTCCTTCAGGCGCGTGTAAATCAGTTCAGACAGTTCACGGTTCTCTTCGCTGTGCGTTGAGTGATAGTTGTCATAGCTGATGTCGAAACCCGCAAAATCAGTCTGATGCTCCTGACTCATTTCACCGATCATCTGCTCTGGTGTGATCCCAAGCTGCTGTGCTTTCAGCATGATTGGCGTACCGTGTGCGTCGTCCGCGCAGATGAAGTTAACCTGGTGGCCGCGCATTCGCTGGTAACGGACCCAGACATCAGCCTGGATGTGCTCCAGCATATGGCCGAGGTGGATTGAGCCGTTGGCGTACGGCAGCGCGCACGTTACCAGAATTTTCTTCGCGACTTGAGTCATAGTGGGCAATTACTTCTTTTGTAGTGAAAAGGGCTTTGATAGTACCAAAATGGTAATTACTGCGCCAAGCGATAAGGGCATTTATCCGTAAATGAATAATTGTTGCGGTTGGAGTAAACTACCTGGTGACTATTGTACTTTCAGAACAACAAAAAGGAGTCGGGATGAACGCACAATCCCAGGCCAAATCACCAGAAACCCTGCGCGCCATGGTCGCTGGGACGCTGGCGAATTTTCAGCATTCAACCCTGAAGCATAATCTGACGACGCTGAAAGCGTTGCATCATGTCGCCTGGATGGACGACACGTTGCACGTTGAGCTGGTCATGCCATTCGTATGGCACAGCGCGTTTGAGGCATTAAAAGAGCAATGCAGTGCCGATTTACTACGTATTACCGGTGCTAAAGCCATTGACTGGAAGCTGTCGCATAACATTGCGACGCTGAAGCGTGTGAAAAACCAGCCGGGTATTAATGGTGTGAAAAACATCATTGCCGTGAGTTCCGGCAAAGGTGGTGTGGGTAAATCCTCTACTGCGGTGAACCTGGCTCTGGCGCTGGCAGCCGAAGGGGCGAAAGTAGGTATTCTGGATGCCGACATTTATGGTCCGTCCATTCCGACCATGCTCGGTGCGGAAAATCAGCGCCCAACCTCGCCAGATGGCACCCATATGGCGCCGATTATGTCTCATGGTCTGGCAACCAATTCCATTGGATATCTGGTAACCGATGACAATGCGATGGTGTGGCGTGGACCAATGGCCAGCAAGGCGTTGTTACAAATGCTGCAAGAGACCTTATGGCCGGATCTTGATTATCTGGTTCTGGATATGCCGCCGGGCACCGGTGACATTCAGCTGACGCTGGCGCAGAACATCCCGGTAACGGGTGCGGTCGTGGTCACCACGCCGCAGGACATTGCGCTTATCGATGCGAAAAAAGGCATCGTGATGTTCGAAAAAGTGGAAGTACCGGTGCTGGGTATTGTTGAAAATATGAGCATGCATATTTGCAGCAACTGCGGTCATCATGAACCGATTTTCGGCACGGGTGGCGCACAAAAGCTGGCTGAGCAATATCACACCCAACTGCTGGGGCAGATGCCGCTGCATATTTCCTTGCGTGAAGATCTCGACCGCGGTATGCCGACGGTTATCAGTCGTCCTGACAGTGAGTTTACCGCGATTTATCGCGATCTGGCCGGCCGTGTCGCCGCCCAGCTCTACTGGCAGGGAGAGGTTATTCCGGGGGAAATTGCCTTCCGCGCGGTGTAATTTTTTCTGATGCGAAAGGTGTTGTACGTATTCACCGTATTAATGATATATTGATACGGTGAATATATTGAGTGAACAAACTGCCCAATATTATTCATCATGCCACTATAATTCGTGTTCTTTTCCGAATAATTCCTCTTAATGCATCATTCAAATTGATCATACCAATCTCATCAATCTACAATTTCAATTGGTTTTAGCAGGGAAGTTATCTCATAATTCAACGGACAAGCAGCTTGCTCGCTGTTTCTGACCCCTTACAGGAATAATGAACACATGAAAATTAGTTTATTCTTGGGAATTATCACTCTGGCTTATGGAATGAGTTTGCAGGCATTTGCTTCTGATTCACTTGACGGAAAATTGACAATTGTTGCACATGTTGTCGAGCCTACATGCCGTGTAGACATGTCTGGCGAAAAACCCCGAAATGATTGTCAGGATACCGGATCGCGGGTTACGGCAGGAAGTGAAAGGCTAAACTACCTGGGGGTCAGTACCCAACGTGTTATGTTGCCGGGTGATACAAAACGACAAATCGTACTCAATACCTACGATTAACCACGACAAAATTTACTTCTTTAAACAGCAGCTTTACTCACTGTAATGCTGCTGTTTTTTTAATCTTTTTTTATTATATTTAATTTCCGTTATTTATTATTATTGTGCATTTATAAATTAGTTTTATCTAATGACATAATTAATGCCTAATGA